>NZ_JYNH01000101.1 GCF_000960765.1 Desulfosporosinus sp. I2
CAAGTGTCGATCTACATGTGCCTAAAAACGATTTTTAAGATCGTCTGACGCTGGGGGGTTACCTTATAGGAGTGATTGCGTAACAAACTGCAAATACTTTCGAATGTTTTTAATTCCTCCACCCCTTGACCTCCTCACATATCCCCATTATATGTCAAAGATCATCCTTTGAAAAGGGCATTTAGTAAAAATTAACGATTAAATACCTCATAAATTGCAAACTTTAAATAATCTGTTTCTTCGCTGCCTAGTAACACAGGGTGGTCTAAACCTGCACGCCTAAATTCAATCAGTCTTAATACTTTGTGAGCATCAGCAGCTGCTTCTTGAAGCATCGTTAAGAAGCGTGAAGCACTCAAATGGTAGGAACATGAGGCTGAGACTAGGATCCCTCCGTTACGAACCAACTTCATGCCCTGCAGGTTAATCTCTTTATATCCCCGTAGTGCACCTTCTAAAGACCGACGATTTTTAGCAAATGCCGGTGGATCTAAAATAACAATATCCCACAATCTCTTATCTTTAACCTGTTCCCGTAAAAAATCAAAAGCGTTAGCAGCGATAAATTCAGTTCGATGCAAGAAACCGTTAAGAAGTGCATTTCCTTTAGCCATTTCAATAGCCTTCTCAGAAATGTCTAGACAGGTGACCTTTTTAGCACCATAGAGGCAGGCATGGAGCATGAAGGAACCAGTATGTGAAAAACAGTCCAGCACCTCAGCACCGTCCCAAAAAGGGTTTTTAATGGTTTTTCCTTTTTCGTCGACTGGAAGCTCACCCTCTATTTTAACCCCTCGCGTGGCCCCCCACCCTGTCATAAGAGGCTTCAAGGCTGCTCTATTTTCACGCTGATCGAAGAAATACCCTGTCTTTTGCCCCTCAGCGACATCCACCAAAATGCTCAATCCATTTTCACGAACCGTCACTTTAGTATCAAAGGGTTGCTCAACAAAGCCTACTCTTTCATCGAGCCCTTCAAGCCGCCTTACCGAAACATCACTTCGTTCATAGATTCCTCGAGGGTTAAAGATCTTAACCAAGGAATTATAAATCCATTGCCTTCGCACTTCTATGCCTAACGCTAAAATTTGGACAATGAGCACATCTTCATATTTATCAATAATTAATCCAGGGAGGAAATCCGCCTCTCCATGGACTACTCGACAGGATGTGGCTTCTGGTACTAACCACTGCCGCCGTTTCCAAGCTTGTTCGATTTTATTGTAAAACAAAGTTTCATCAACATCGGCTTCAGAATAAGACACAACTCGCAGGATGAGTTGGGATAATGGATTATAAAATCCTTGGGCTAAAAAATGTCCGACATGATTGACAATATGTATTATATCCCCGCCCTGAGGATTCCCCTCAATTTTTTCAATTTCACTGGGAAATACCCAGGGGTGCCCCTGCTCAAGTCTCTTTTTACGATTTTGTTTTAAAAATACTTTTGGCATACACATTTAATTCTTCCTCACTTTCTAGTCATCAACGAAAGGGACATAGCTAAGAATACCTTGAAATCAGCAGAAAAGGAAGCTTCAGCTTCCTTTTCTATAGTATCAAACCCTTTAATACCAACCCCGATAAGGATAGGGGGCGTAAGCGGTAGGATACGGATAGGGAGAAGGGTAGGCAAAGCGAGGAGACACTACAGTTCCAAGACCAAATCCAAGCGCAAAGGGGATTAACCCAAACATAAGAGCAGCTCCTTCCTGAAAGAATATATCTTTTCTTACTCATTATATGGTATATATTCCCATCTTTGTGACTAAAAAACCGTCCCTTGTGAGAGGACGGATCCAGATAGGTTCTTCTAATTTCATTTCTTAGGAAAGACGATCTTTAAGGATATCCAATATTTCATCTGCACTTCGACCGGATGCATTAATAACCGGCATCTTAACAGGCCAATCAGGAGCGATAATCGACGTCTCGTCCCCCTTCACTACGGCAGCACTGACATTTTGTAGTTTTTCGCCTTCTAAAGGGGTAGTTTTAAATCCTCCGGCCTTTAATACTTGAATCACATTTTCAAGTCCTGTTTCTACAGCAATTGTTTTATACAATGATCTCACCTTCCTCACTTGGCTATATTTTTTCCCTGATAGTTTCAAGCTATACAAATCTAATTTCAAAAATTAAAACTCTCTTCATATCCAATCTGATAATCGACTGATAAAAGCGCATCTTGAATTAGTATTCGGGGAGACGGTTCAGGAAACATTGCCTGAACTGTACACGATATTACACTCTGAGTTTCCACAGAGAGTTGAATCATGTTTTTTTGGGGCGGCGTCCTTTGTAAAACGATTGAATAAGTACCAGAGGATTGCTTGATTCCTTGAAGTTGTATTTTTTTAGGTAGTTTGGACATGGGTAGAAATTCATCGGTTTGAACTTCAAAGGGGTGATCACTTTCAAGTTTAAGACGAATTATGTACGGTTCAATCGTATAATTAAGTTTGAATGCCACCTCTAACGTTCTCTGTGAATTTTTAATCTTTTCTGCTACAGAAGCATCAATATTTAAGGGTGCCCTTTCATTTAGTACGGGGACAAACAGACTCTTGCCATCCCTTCCATTGAAATCAGCCACCACTTTGCGGGGCAAATCTTCATTCGAGAAAATATGAATTGTGCCTCCCTTACTTCCAGACCACTCTTCTCGAACAACAACCGACTGAGGATAAGCTCTCGTGTAAACTGGAACAAGCCCCAAAAATAGAATTATTAAACCAGAGAGAGCTAACGCCGGTTTACGCAATTGAACCAAGCGTTTCTGTAAAACCTGTTTCTTCTGAATTGCTACATGCAACGTAGCTAAGAAGAACGGAATGAGCAATATACTGTAAATCCCTAGGAAAATCAAGGAATGATTATGTATTGCTTCATAATAACTTATCCACTGCGGGGAATTTAACAATTCATAGTGTAACCAAACGATAAAATAAGGACCGATTAAGACTAATATAAGGTTAGGTAAAAAATACTGGAGTTTCATACATAATAACCAAAACACAAAAGGAAATGCTAGGTCAATTCGAATCAACGCTGTGACTAAACTTAGCCCGAATAATAGTGACACTCCGATAAGCCAATAAAGCTCAGGCTCTCGTGCTAATGGAAGCCTATAAAACCAACTTGCTAGGATTAGGAAAGTCCCAAAGGCAATTATAAGACGAGCCAGAACGAAGATAACCGGATAGGAATAGTATATTGACGATACCTGTTTAATCCATTGCCAAATAAATTCTCCAATCCCACTTATCCCGATGACTATCAGACTGGTCAGAAGAGTGATTCCTAAGATCGTCATTATCTTTTTTCCGATCAAGCTTGGCTTATTGGGATTCTTTCTTATCGCTTGCGCCAAAATTAGCCCCGCAACTAGTAATGTAAAAAGGGTGAAAATACGAATTCCATGACTCGGGACAACCATAACGTGTTTCCCAATTTGAAACGGTATATATAACTCATCCCAATCACGAGGTCCAAGCTTTTCTAACTTAACAGATATTAATAACCGATGAGTATAATCCCCAATTTTCTGCATCTCTTCCAAGGAGACACGATCTAACCGATCTTCCGGCCGATGATAGTATCCAGCAGGTCGCCCGTAAATTCCCAAGCCTACTGCAGGAATTTCTTGATCTAGGAAGGAACTGAAATCACTTGAACCCCCTTGAGAACTATCCCGGGTCATTAAGATAAAGTCTCGACTTAAATGGAAGGGGATATTACTTTCACCAGCCAAGGCTGTCACCTGTTTAATCAGCTCAGGGGGAGCAGACTTTTTACCCGCTACGTCAATTTCTAAGGGGGTTCCGACCATATCAAGATTGAGCATCCAGCGAACAGCTGATAAATCCGCTTGTGAAGTGAAGAATTGTGAACCTACGAGCCCATATTCTTCTGCACCAAAAAAGATAAGCTGATAGGTTTCTTTATGGGATTCCATACTTAGTATTCTGGCAAGTTCTAGTAGAACTCCAACACCAGATGCATTATCCACGGCCCCAGGGGAATTAAGAGTTGCCGAATCATAGTGGGCTCCAATGATAACCGTATCTGGAGATGAGCCCTGTAATTCGGCAATGATGTTTTGACTATTAATCAGCTCAACTTGTTGTTCTGGTTGTCCGATTGAAGCTTCTCGAACAACCACTTTACTAAAAGGTTGCTCTCGTACTTTCCAACCCGTTTGATCCAACACGTAATGAATATACTGAGCTGCCTTCAACTCCGCCTTACTTCCCGCAGGTCGTGATCCAATTTTATCGGCGAGATGTTTGACATGTTCATATGCCTTCGTTGCAGAAAAGCCACTAACCTTAACATTGGGGACTGGACTAGTATTCGATTTAGAAAAAACTATTCCCAAAAATATTACCATTAAAGTTGCTAAAACCATTAATATAAACAACATATTCCTTTTTGAAACCTTCATAATCACTTGCCCCTTCGAAGATTCTCACATCAATTCTTATGAAAAACTTCTTAGGGTTATTCCTCACAACTGTTTTAACCTCTTGGACATATATGGTATAATGTCATTAACATTTAACTTTGGGAGAAGTATGCACAATGTCAAAACGGAGATCCGACATTTCAATCCTTAGTTTACTTTTGATTAGCCTCTTGTTCTTAAGCGGTTGTACTATTAAAGTCCCAAAACTTTTTCCTGAAGAAATTCGAATCTCCAACCTACCTGCTGAAGCACTTCTAGTCGATAAAGATGCGATTTATGATCGAACATCCAATCTTATTCAATCCGCAAAAACCTCAATCTATGTTGAGCAATCAGAATTTGATGATGCTCGGCTTATTCAGCTTCTCCTTTCAAAATCTAGTTCAGGCGTTGATGTTCGCATTCTTTTAGACCAGTGGCAAAAGGTAAATCGAGCAACTCTCGATCTATTGAAAAATCAAAATGTTTCTGTTCAATTTTACCCAGCTCAAAAGGGCCAGTATAACCACACAAAATACTTAGTCGTCGATCAGACCCAAGCCATAATTTATGGTCCTCCTTGGACAGAGCACGGGTTTCAAGCCCATGATCTAGCTGTCGAGTTATCCGGTAAGTCCGCCTGGAAGGCTGCAACTCTATTCTCTAAGGATTGGGAATTTACTACAACCTTCCCCTTAAATGTCGCTAAAACATCTCCACTGCCAGAAGATAATATTGTCTTAGCTATGAACGCCAATGTCCGAGAACAACTTGCCAATCAAATAGCATCCAGTACAAAATCGATCTGGATTGAAAGCTCAGAAATTACGGACCCTGATCTAGTCCAAGCCCTGATTGATGCTGCTGGCAAAGGTTGTGACGTTCGGCTGATCCTTGATCGCTCTGTAACCACTAAAAATCCGGTGACTCACGAAACCTTAAGCGCCGCCAAGGGGGTACAGATTCGGTATTATCCAAGTCAATCAACGCTTGGTATGAACTTAGGCATTTTTGACAATAAGTCGTTTATCTTAAGCAGTTCAGGTTGGACTCGCTATTCATTTCTGGCCAACCATGAATTCTCAACAACCGTTCCTTCTCCTGCTGCATCCATTCGTTTAGGCGAGATATTTAAACAGGACTGGGAAAAAAGTTCTGCTGAGTAAACTATGTCGAATAACTAGTACTAAAAAGGCTAGGTACACATTACATATAATGTGCCTAGCCTTTTTAGTCTTCAATCTTATTTATTTGTTTCTGTCTTTAGATTAGGTAATTCCTCTAGCCCCTCTAGATGTTGACAATCTGCGACGATACTTGGGATCCACCGCAATCCTTCAACTTCAAGAATATTTAAGGCTGTATTATGTTGCCAAGGAGTTTTAGCCCACTCATGCACTTCAAAACCTAATGCTTTTGTCATCAATAATTTCAAGGTTAACCCGTGAGTTACTAGACAAACCGTTTCCCCCGAATGGACTTTGATTATTTGCTGCACAAAGTTCCAAGACCTTTCCAGGACTCCTGCCATGTTTTCTCCACCTGGTGCGGTAACGAGGTGCGGTTCTGAGTCCCATATCTTAAAGATGTCCGGGTAGGATTCCCTTAACTCTTGCCATATACACCCCTCCCACTCTCCAAAAGAAAACTCACGGAGTGCAGGATTTAAGCATAACTTGTCAAGACTAAGCTCACGCCGTATCTCTTCTGCTGTCCCAATCGCTCGTAAGGAATCACTTGAATAGATATGATCAATTCTCTCGTTCTTCAGCCTATGGGCTAAAGAACGGGCCTGTAGTATTCCCTTTTCTGTAAGCGGAGAATCTAAACTTCCTTGAACACGTCCTTCAATATTCCATAAGGTTTGTCCATGGCGCGTTAATATGATCCGTGTCATCAATACACCCCTTTAATTAAAAGGGTAGGGAATAATCCCTACCCTTCCCCAACTCGCCGTATGACTCCAGGTTTCTGACCCTGCTCTCGCAGGTGGGTGCCTAGTTCGAATTTTCCAACTTCCCTCATTCAGGAGAATAGGGCCTGTTGTACTCATTTGACATTTAGCTCCCTTGTCACATAATAGGATCAAAACCATGGTAATCAATACGCACAAGCTAGGTTATGTTGTTATTATACCACTACTACTCAAAAAAATCTTCAGCAAATCCTTGGAAATTATCGTTTGCGCATTTTGTCCTCAATTTCTGCTAATCGATCTTGAAGTAAGGCAATAGCCATTTCTTGATTACGGACACGACGCTTTAGATGATCCACAAGTTGCGTAAGTTCTCCTACATCTTCTGACATTGATTCAAGAACTCCTCCTGTACGAAACATTTCCTCATGATCGGTATTCTTAGGATTTTGACCATCCTCCAAAGCGATATCGACGGTTTTTTCCTCGGTGTTTAGAGGGGTTAAAAGATAATGAAACTTTGCATATCTCGAATTACGTCCAGGATGAACTTCGATAACCCCATCTTCAGCCAACGCCTGAATTGCTCGTTTTAATGTTACACTTGCTGCTCCTGTTTCGCGTTGTATATCCGAATATGCTAATTCAAAATCCTTACCTTGATACATACTAGAAATCTTCTCGAAAAATTCGACAAATTTTCGATGGGTTTTTTCCTTTAATCTCAATGCTAGTCCATCCTCCCCAACATTAATTAAATATTTTAATAATATTTAATATTATATCAAATTTATTAAAAAATGCTATACTGAATATTGTTAATAATTAAACTTAATGGAGTTCAAATTAGTATTTAATTCATTTATCACCATAAAGTTTTTGAATTACTTCGTCAGATAAGCCAAAAGTATGCTCTTCAGCTGGAAATAGACTTGATTTAACCTCTTCATGATAAAGATGAATTGCACGAACCGCCTCATGTCCTAGTTGCGCAAATTGTTTAACAAATTTTGGTTTAAATCGTTCAAAGAGCCCCAGTAGGTCATGAAATACAAGAACTTGCCCATCGCAATCCATCCCTGCTCCAATTCCTATCGTAGGTATTTTCAATCTGTTCGTTATTTGTGCCGCTACTTGTCTGGGGATTGCCTCGAGGACAATTAGGAATGCCCCGGCTTGTTCTAAGGCATGGCTATCATCAGCTAACTGTACTGCACTATCAAGATCTCGACCCTGAACCTTAAAACCACCTAGTTGATTGGCTGTTTGTGGGGTTAGTCCAATATGTGCGACAACCGGTATTCCTGCACGTGTAAGACCTTCTACGATTGGAACAACGTTTAAGCCCCCTTCAAGTTTTACTGCGTCCGCCCCCGCCTCTTTAATAAGCCTCCCAGCATTCATTAAGGCAAGATCGAGTGTCACATAACTCATAAACGGCATATCAGTAATTACAAATGTTTGGGTCGCTCCTCTTCGAACAGCTTTGGTATGATGGAGCATTTCTTCCATGGTTACAGGAACCGTGGAATCATATCCTAAAACTACCATTCCTAAAGAATCTCCGACAAGGATAGTGTCAACGCCAGCTTCCTCTACTAGCTTTGCAGATGGATAATCGTAGGCAGTTAGCATACTAATTTTCTCACCAGCTTGTTTCATTTTTTCAAAATCAGGAATAGTCTTTCTCATCCAAAATTCCTCCTCATAATTGTTCTCATAATATTTTACTCTGTCAACCTGTCATACTCCTATAAGTTTAAGCATAGGTAGATATCAGTCAAAGGAGGGATAGCCATGTCAAAATCCTTTCATTTAAGCTTTATTCTAAAAGGAATTCTCTTGGCGACTATCTTATCATTATTAATGTCTTTAGTTTTTGGTGTCCTGCTCTCCTACACATCACTCCCTGAATCAGATCTGTCGATCAACATTATCTTTGGCGTTAGTATTTTTCTAGCTGCCTTAATGACAGCACACCAAGCAGGCACAAGAGGTCTTTACTATGGCTTAAGCGTGGGCTTCGGATTTATCCTTCTGGTACTGATCTTATCCACAATTTTATGGTCAGATACCCCATCCTGGTTAAAGATGGCGGAAAAATCCATTATAGCACTTCTTGCGGGCGGTACAGGTGGAATCTTAGGAGTTCTTTTTCCTCATCCCTAACACATTTTGGAAATTACTACGTTAGAAGAAAGGGAAATCTCAGTGAGATTTCCCTTTCTTAAAATTTGTTATTTTCTATATTATATGCCAAATTCCTGCTAATCTAAAGAAGTATTATATAAAATATTTGAAACGCTTCACTTTTCAACGGCATAGAGATACAATACCGTTAAGCTATTTAAGGGGGGATAAATCCATGTGCATTGAAAAGACACCTTGGGAGCAAGTCATTGAATTTCATGGTCACACTTGCCCCGAAATCGCCTTAGGTTTCCGAGTGGCCCAAATTGCAATCCGCGAACTAGAACTTCGCCCTTCTTCAGAGACTCAACTTATTGTGACCGCTTATACGCATTCTTGTGCTATTGATGCATTTCAAGTGTTAAATCACGCTACTTACGGTCGTAGAAATTTGCTCGTTCATGAAAAGAAGCAGCATATCTATCACTTTCAATACTCTGGTAAATCTGAAGGCTTGCAAATTTCCATAAGTACCGAAATACTTGATCGCTTGTCGCTAGCTTCCGACCACTTGACATTCCGTGAAAAACAAACTGATTTGATGGAAACCCTTAAATTTATTCTAGGGAGTGAAGAGGCCGATTTTTGTACTTTTCGGAAAACCTTAAATTTCAATTAAACCACTTTGGGTTGACGGTCTCTCCAAATCCTCCAGGCGAGAAGGACGAGGGAAACTCCTACGAACGCCATACTACTCCATTGAGCAGCTGTCCAATTGAATAAAAAGCGCGGGCTATCCCCTCGAAGGCCCTCTAAAAAGAACCTCGATAAGTTATATAAGGTCATGTATAGCAAAAAGATCGTTCCTGACGGCCACTTTCTTAATCTTAGAATGACAAGAAGGGCAAAAATTATCACATCCACTTGCCCTTCCCATACTTCGGCGGGCCACAACGGTTGGTCCCCAAACGTATCACGGGCAATTGTCCCTTCGGGATATAATAGTCCGAAATTTCCTCCTGTTGGCCCTCCAAAAGCATCCCCATTCATCAAATTAGCATCCCTTCCGATCGATTGAGCCAACATAAGCCCTGGAGCCGCTAAATCTGCCAACTCCCAAAAAGGGAGTTTTTTATACCAAACGTAAATTCCACCTGCTAAAAGAGCTCCTATAACCCCACCTTGTATCGAAAGACCACCATGCCAGATTGCAATTATTTCCCCTGGATATGTACGATAGAACGCCCAATCGAAAAAAAACACTTGCCAAAAACGAGCACCAACAATACCGGAAATAAGCAGTAAAGGTGCTAAATCCATGAAAACATCCATATATTGCGATTTGCCCTCTGCTTTAGCGAAGTATAATGTAACACCGACCCCTAGAATAAATGCCAACGCGAAAAGTGTCCCATAAGCTCTAATCGGAAAATCCCCGATGAAAAACCAATATTGATGCATAGTACCCTCCTTCGATTGTTCAAGATTAAATTGCATCATCATTATATCCTCAAAAGGTAAGCGGCTCAAGCGCTTAGCTTGCTTCTTATCTGGCAATATTTAGACCAGTCTTAATAATAGTATAGACAAAATTCTCATACCTCAGTGGGGCCGCGTAGCGGCAAGGCGGTCTAGTATAAAGAAAACTTGGCTGGCGCCAAGCCTTGGCGTAGGCGGCCGCCTTAGTTGCCCTTATGCTTCCAGAAAGTATACAACGAAGTTATACTTTCTGACTAGTATAAAAAAAGATCCGATAACCATCGGATCAGTTCAGACTATAAACTATTCAGTTTTGCAAAAAAACGATTAAATTTATTGGAATTAGGTAACACTGCATTTCGCTCTGCTTTTCCAGTAGGTTTTTGAACCCTTTGAAAATAGTCGGAATGTTTCTTTTTAGCGGCTCCCGAATCAGAGAATAATGTAACAATTAAGGCAAGAATTGCTATCAGCGCCACTAACCATTGAAATAACATAACTCAACACCTCCACCAATACTATTTTATGATCTTCAGCAAGATTGTCAAGTCTTTTAATTAAAAGTTGCTGTTAATCGGTCGCCTGGATGCAAAACCGTCGTAAATTCAGCGGGTTGTCCATTGACACTAAGTCTTAAGGAACCAGCAATTCTCTCCTCAGGAAACTTAACATAGGGCAGCAAATCAGAGAGAGTTGGCATGAGTTTGAATCCCTCTACTCTCAAATCCATTCCATCTGTAAGTGGTTCGTCTAGAGCAATTGGCTTCCCTTCAAACAAAATGATCGTTTCTTGGGGAGGGTATTCTATCTCTATCCCATTAACGTAAAAGATCATTGACTTAGGACTGAGTTTCAACTCACCTACTGTGATTTGCTTTATTCCAACCTGTATAGAATCCCCTTCATGAATAATACAAGTACTTGTTACCTCAAGTTCATTGACCAGAATTTGAGGGGTTAAGTTCAGCACAAGGGGATCTCCATTAATTCGAACCTCCAGTTTCTTTTTTTTGTGGAGGTCATAATTCTTTTGCTTAAGAAGATTGTATAGGTCATCATTAGGAACGTACCTAATTTTATAACCATCCAAAATGGAATCTTTTTCATCCATCAAACGATCGTTGACGAAAACCTGCGAGATAAACTTTTCACGCTGGCCATTCCATGAAATCCATTTACCCTCTTGTGGAGGCAGTATATCTGTAAAACATACGTGGGCATCCGTACCCGATTCTCCAGGTATAAACGCAATTTCATCCCCTGCCTTTAAGGCTTGATCTAATTTACCGGGTTTGCCATTCACCTGTAATTGAGCTGGACTTCCCATAGTTCCCTTGATAATCCGCATCTCATTATTCCATTCAAAAGTCAAAGCCGCGCCTGGCTTTCCAAAAAAAGAACGGGGCTGTATACCAGCAGCAAGTAAAGCTTCCGCGACCGTAGTTAATTGTAATTCAAAAATAGGCACAGGCGTATTATTCACTAAAACAGTATAGTATTGGAGTCCTTTTCCTTCGAGAGCAGCGATTCCAATTCCAATAGGAGTGATACTTTCTGGTCCCTTGACGCTTTTCTCTCCAAAGACCTCCCCTAACCTTTCCCGAATTTGAAGTCCAACTCGGTTCTTAGGGATCTCAAGTGTCTCCGCCAAGGTCTCAATAAGCATGGGAGTTAAACTGCCACCCCCTATCAAAATAATCGCTTGCGGAACGTCATGATTGAGATTTAAAATTTCCCTGGAAATACTCTCAGCCAACTTTCCAACCACGGGTTGGATGATCTTTAAAACCTCTTCTTTTTTAACAACAACTTTAGCCCCGAGAAAATCTTTAAAATTCAAGAGCTCTTTAGAATTTAGGTCTCGTTTTACTTTTTCTCCAATCTTGAAATCAAGTAAATAATGTGCACAGATCGTTTCTGTGATTTCATCCCCAGCCATAGGAACCATTCCATATGCAAAAAAAGATCCATTTTTAGTCAGGGCAATATCAGCCGTTCCAGCCCCCACATCAACCAAGGCTAGATTCAAACGTCTCATATTTGCGGGTATTGCCGCTTGCCCAGCAGCAATCGGTTCCAGCGTCAGACTAGTCATTTCTAAACCTACTCGACCTAAAACAGCCACTAAACCATCTACAACAGTCCGTGGTAAGAAAGTTGCAATCACAGACACCTTGGCTACTTTCCCACGTTGTCCAACCAAATTAGCAATTTCTTCATCCTCATTCCAGCTTGCTATGGGATTATACCCAACACAGAGGTAGCTTTGTGACTCATCTCCACTGGATAATTGAAGCTGACGTAATGCTTGATGTACCGCTTCCATCTCTAATGCTAGCACATTTTCTCGTTCCCATCGGACAGGTAGCAATTCCTTATGTTCTGCAACCGCTACTTCCGTTCTCAGGGCACGGCCTGCAGCCGCTACGGCAACTTGTTTTAAAGGTCTCTCTATCTTCTTTTCTAAATTCTCCTTAACCTTGACGACTGCCCGAGCCACTTCATCCACATCATGAACTTGTCCATCATACATAGCTCGTTGTCGATGCTCCGTATGGGCACTTGCCAAAATTTCATAACCTTGGTCCTTGTTCTTGATCATCACAAGCCCCATCACCATACGGGTGCCAATATCCAGTGCAAAAATAGGTTCCACTTATTTCACCTCTCCTGTGTCAATTCGACTTATTGAATCAAAAGTCCTTCTCGCTTAATATAATCAACCCTCCTACGCACTTTCAATCAGCAATAATAGCATCTTTTTGATACTTCCTGTCGAAATCAAATCGACATGGGCATAAAAATGTCCATGTCTTAAAAATTGATATATGTATATCCTAACCTATGTAATAATGGATCGTATATAGCAAAACTAATTATCTCATATCTTTCTTGCGAAGTAAGGGGAAACCTGTCCCCAACCCCATAAATATTCTCCTAGTAAAGGAACAGCTCTCTTCATGAAAGACGGTACGGCATTTGATATGATGAAAGCGAAGTTTCCTTGGGCGAGGGCGATTCTAGTCATAACTATTAATTCTGCAGAACAAACTCTCTAGAATTGATTAAATTAAAAGAAGGTTCAGGATTTGTTTTTAATCCTGAACCTTCTTTTAATTAGATTCCCCCATCTTTCTTCAGATCTTTCAATCTTTTAACGTGCGTTTCAGAAATTCCCTGGTACGTTCTTGTATTGGATTATTGAAGATTTGTTCAGGGCTTCCTTCCTCGGCAATTACGCCTTTGTCCATAAATACTACGCGATCAGAAACTTCTTTTGCAAATCCCATTTCGTGAGTCACTATTAACATAGTTAGACCCGTATTAACAAGTTCCTTCATAACTTTAAGAACTTCTCCTACCATCTCAGGATCAAGGGCTGAAGTCGGTTCATCAAACAACATAACATCTGGTTCCATAGAAAGTGCTCTAGCAATAGCGACACGTTGTTTTTGACCCCCTGACAATTGCCTTGGTTTTGCGTTAACAAATTGCTCCATTCCGACAACTTTCAAATATTTCATTGCTACTTTTTCGGCCTCTTCTTTGGAACGTTTTAACAACTTAATTTGCCCCACGATACAATTGTTTAAAACATTGTGATTATTAAATAAGTTAAATTGTTGAAATACCATACCTAACTTTTGGCGGTATGCATAAATATCATGCCTATCATCTAAAATATTTTCTCCATTATAAATGATTTGACCGCCACTCGGTTTTTCTAAAAGATTAACACAACGAAGAAGCGTTGATTTTCCTGAGCCTGACGAACCGATAATACAAACGACTTCACCCTTACTCACTGAAAAATCAATGTCCTGTAAAACTTCATGGCTTCCAAAGGATTTACTTAAATGTTGAATATCAATTACTTTTTCCATAGCCTTCTCTCCTTTCTCCAGCCACTTTCAACCATGATTCTTTTTTCTACGCAACATATCTTCAGGAGTTTCTACTTGCATTTGATTAGCCATCATAATGTAATTATCAGGGCCGTCCAATTTTGTTTCAATTAAACGCAAAATTCTTGTTACCGTAAAGGTCATAATGAAATAAATAATACATGCCACGAAAAAGGATTCGAAATATCTGAAGTTGTTTCCCGCAATTGATTTTGTTTGGAAATATAATTCAGAGACAGAAATAACGTTAAGCACTGAGGTATCTTTGATATTGATTACAAATTCATTACCCGTTGCAGGTAAAATATTGCGAATTACTTGTGGCAACACGACATTAACCATAGTTTGAATATGATTCATTCCTATTGCATGAGCAGCTTCAAATTGTCCTTTGTCAATCGAAACAATACCGCCGCGAACAATTTCCGACATGTAAGCTCCTGTATTAATCGATACAATAAAGATTGCTGCAGCTAACCGGTTCATATTTATATCAAATGCCAAAGCTGAACCATAATAAATTACCATGGCTTGCACGATCATCGGTGTACCCCGGAAGAATTCTATATAAATAGAAAGAAAAAGATTTATAACTTTAAGAATTGCTTTTTTTGCTCCTCGTTCAGGTATTGGCATAGTACGGATAACCCCAATTAATAAACCGATCAAAGAGCCTATGATAGTGCCAATCATGGAAATTAAAAGTGTTACACCGGCTCCTCGGATGAACATTGGCCCGTTGTTAGAAATAATCTTTACTACCCACTCAAAGCTCATACATCTTCTCCTTTAAAAAGATCTAAAACCGACTGCATTAAAATGTAGCCGGTTTAGATAACCATTATTCGGCAGCTGTATTTATTTAGCAGCTGGTTGATTCTTAATAGCAGTATCCATTATGCTTGTACGTTCTTGTTCTGAAATGCCAGCTAAGATTTCATTGATTTTTGGAGTTAATTGACTACCCTTTGCAACACCTACCGCGATTGCCGTATCATCAGGTGAAGTCACAAAACCCTCTTTAAATTCAACCATTTTAAAATGATCATTTGCGGCTGAAGCACTAACCCCTTCAGGGCGTTCTGAGACGTATCCGTCGATCATCCCAGATTCGAGGGCTACTCTCATAGCTGGAAAATTGTCCATAGCCGGCTGCTTGTTGACACCTTTGATTTGATCGATGACGGAATAGTGAAATGTATTTAATTGAGCCGTTATTTTTGATCCTTTGAAATCTTGGATTGAACTAGCCCCATCATACTTACCACCTTTTTTCACGACCATAACTAAATCAGATTTATAGTAGATATTAGAGAAGTCAATGGTTGCTTTGCGTTCTGCTGTTGGTGACATCCCAGCGATGATTGCATCAATTTTGCCTGAAGTCAAGGACGGTACAAGTCCATCCCATTCAGTTTTAACAACCACTAATTCTTTTCCCAACCCTTTAGCGATTCTTTTTGCAATTTCTACATCATAACCGCCAGCAAATTCGGCATTGCCATCGATTTTAACTCCACCATTGGTGTCCTTCATTTGCGTCCAGTTGAATGGCGCATATCCAGCTTCAAGCCCGATTTTAAAGGTTCCATTTGTTGCTGCTGGTGCTGCTGGTGTTGCCGGCTTTGCATTTTCCGAACTACTACTTACTCCACACCCGGTTAATAACATAATCATCGTTAGGGACAATGCTATTAATAATGATAACTTCTTTCTCATGGCAGATTTTCTCCTCCTAAAAATTTAAATTTTAAAAGACGGCACGGCACTATTTAATTCATTTAGGTTTTTACTAAACAAAAAAAGACCTGAGATGAACTCAGGCCGCAATATGCATAGATGCCTTTGATTCCTCTTCTTTTCTCCACTGAGATAGCACAACTCAATAAACTGGTTAAGTTTATTGAGACAGTCCTGCAGTTATTAACTACAGACCCAGCAAGTAATATCGAGAGTATTACAAGCTTCGGCGACCTTTCCTTCTCCATAGTATCAATGCTTCTCAAGCTCCACTAAAGACTGTTAGAGATCGCGCCTCTACCCCACCTAAAAAAGTGAGGCCCGTATGAAATTAATATCAGTCTACAACAGCCACTAATTTCTGTCAACCGTTATAGAAGCTTATACTCTTCTTCAAGCTCTCGTTTCAAAGTCAGCGACTCGCTTTGGACGAAACATCTTTCGAGAAAACATTATTAATGTCACCAACGATATCGGTATCTAATTGTCCGCACTCTGTCATACTCTTTAAAATTCCCATGGCTTTAATATGATCCATTGATTTTCTATAGGGCCTTTCTTCTCTTAGTGCCTGATAAATGTCTAAACAGGCTATTAACCGCGAATTAAAATCAAGGTCTTTGGCTTTCAAACCTTGCGGATACCCTGACCCATCTAATTTTTCATGATGATTTGAAGCCCACTCTGTGATTTCTTTAAATCCTTTAATATTTTGTAAGCAAAGCTTAGTTATTTTTGCATGCTTCTTAATCTCTTCATATTCATCTTTAGATAATTCCCCCGGCTTATCTAATAAATAATTACTAATAGCTAACTTACCAAGGTCATGCAAATCCGTAGCAATTAATAATTTCAACGTCATTATTGGGTCCATTCCATAAAATTCAGACATCCTCTCAAGCTTTTCTGATAGACCTAAAGAATGTGTTTGCGTATATTGAGATTTTGCATCAATTATTTTAGATAAGGTCTTAGTTATCGTGTGTATTTCACTATAATCCAGCTCATTGCTATAATTTGGTATAACCTTTTTGAGGTTATCATCAATGTTCTCATCAGATAAAGCTTCCCAAAATTCATCCTGTTCGGAAATTTTAAAGAACACTTCCGATAGTGCAGAGGAAAAAAATGTGGTTTTATGCTCATAAACAAACATAATAATTAGTTCTTTATTAATGGTGTTCCTCAAATCGAAGGCCAAGTCTAAAGTATCTGAAAATGCAATAATCTGAGCCATCAAAGGAATTTCATCGTTTGATAATCCAAAAAAGCCAGAGCCATCACATTTTTCATGATGATATCTTATGATATTTTTGGGATTCGTTAAAAAGGGGAAATCTCTAAGATTATGCTCCCCTATAATACAATGTTCTTGTCTACTTTCTAATAGATTAACCTTTTCTTGAGTACTACCCTTTAAATTATCATGCAAAATTTTCATACTTGCTCCATTGTCATGCATTATTGCCAACGAAGCCAGATCAAATATTTCTTCATTAGTCAATCGAAGTTCATAGGTCCATTTTCACAGATATATAGGCTAGCCTTTTAGAA
>NZ_JYNH01000102.1 GCF_000960765.1 Desulfosporosinus sp. I2
GTCACCTCCGAGTTCCTAACTTCAATTACTTTATTGCCTTGTAGTATATGAATATCGACATTAGAGGTGAAAGCCACTAACTCGTCCATGAGTTCACGAGCACAGGCGGAGCTTAGCTCCGGATTAGCTTGACGGAAGTGCCAAGCCAGAGAGAATTCTTTCTCTTCGATAAATGAACCAGGGAGTCTGTCGGCATACATTTCGAGCATCGGCATGAGCTGACGTTTCCATGAGTTGACTAGAGGTTTGCTCAATCGCCACTGCTCTCCCCGTCGTTTGAGCCAGGCTCCATGTTCAGCCACTAGGGTAATATTTAAGAAGCCCAGCCAAGTTTGAAGGGTCGTTCTGTCCCTGCCACTTATAATAACGATTTCTGTATTCGTGTCCGTTAAAATCTTCAGAAGATCCAGAAGTTCCTGATCAGGCTTGGCTTGGTCAGGGCTGTCTGTAAACGGAACCAGAGTTCCGTCATAGTCAAGCAGTAGCAAGCGTCTGTTGGCCCGGTGGAAAGCAGAATGTAAGGTCACTTTATGTTGACCCAGGGGGAGGGTCTGAGATTGTCCTTTCTGCACCTGCAACAATTCCTGAATAAAATCACCTGACCAGCGCACCACATCGTAGCCTTTCAGCCTTTGTTGCATGACTTGGTTGCGCTTTTTCTGTTCTGTCTCAGGCATTACTAAAGCTTGTTGCAAAGCCTCAGCAATGGCTTCCAGATTGTTGGGATTAATGATCAGGGCCTCTCCCAGTTCTCTGGCGGCACCGGCCATTTCGCTCAGGATGAGCACACCTGTTTGATCCGTGCGCGCAGCAATATATTCTTTGGCAATTAAGTTCATCCCATCTCTTAGGGGAGTAATTAAAGCGACGTCACTTTGTCGGTACATGGCCAGCAGAGAGTCAAGCGGCAAGAACTTATATTGGTAAATAATCGGGGTCCAGTTAAACGTGCCGAAGCGACCGTTTATCTCTCCTACAAGTTCATCAATCTTCTGTTTCATGCGCTGGTAATGTTCAACTCCAACCCTAGAAGGAACCACGATCATGAGCAGAACCACTTGTTCGCGCCACTGGGGATTATTCTCTAGAAACAACTTGTAACCTTGTAGGCGGTTACTGATTCCTTTACTGTAGTCTAAGCGGTCTACGGAAAGAACCGCCTTATAGCCATCAAGTAATTGCTCGAGTTCCTTCATGTTTTGCCAAAACTCTGAACCAGTAGGGGTTGAGTGGTAGCGTTGGTAGTCAATACCCATAGGAAAGGCGTCCACTTTAACGGCATGTTCCTGGGACAGGATTTGTCCCAGCTTGTGTTCATAACCTATAATTCTTAGTACTGAGCGTAAGAAATACTGGGCATATTCAGGCGTGTGAAAGCCGATCAGATTGGCACCTAAGAGCCCGTGCAGAATTTCTTGGCCCCAAGAAGACGGCAGCAGCCGGTAAAGCTCAAAGGATGGAAAGGGAATATGCAGGAAAAAGCCGATGGGAGTATGGGGGAGTTTCTCCCGAAGTAGGCCCGGCAGAAGCATAAGGTGGTAATCGTGCACCCAGATTACATCCCCAGGCTGGATCTCCTCCAACACAACATCCCTGAAGATCTTATTAACCTCTTGATACTGAAGCCAATAATCCTTGTCATAGACTGTATTCGAAGGAAAATAGTGAAACAGGGGCCAAATAATCTTATTGCAAAAACCCAGATAAAACTTGTCCATAGCCTTTTCTGATAAGAAAACAGGGGAAGCGTTGAGCTCGCCTAAGACGCTCTTTACTTCCGGTTGCAGCTTGTCCGGCACCGTGATTCCAGGCCATCCGATCCAGACATATTCTATGTCCTGGGCCGAGGTACTTTTCAGCAAATCTAAATAGGCACTTAGCCCAGAAACAAGCCCTCCAGCGCTCTGCTCAAAGGTGAGTTTACCATCCTTTTGAACCCCGTTCAGGGGCAGTCGGTTTGAAACAATCAGTAATCTCATAAAATAACTCCTCTCTACTTTGTTTTAACTATGTCTATTAAAAAAAATAAAAGAACCGCATTAGGCGGTTCCGCAAGGTCCTTTGTCCGAGGTTATGTTCAGTAAATAGCAAATCCTAGGAAGATTTGGGTTGGTGAGAGTTACCAGCGGAAACCTTGATAGATATTTTTACTTATTTTACCTAACAACTTAATAATACCATGTAAGTTGCTTCATGTCTATTAAAAATTAAATTTTAAATGACAAAAAAGCATCGGTTTGCAAATCCGATACCTTAAACCTCTTATTATAACCGTTATTCCGTGGGCGCGGTGGGGAGCATAATTGAAATTCTGGTCCCGATATCCTGTCTGCTTAAAACCTCCATGTGTCCGCCATGCCGCTCTGTGATCCACTTCGCAATGGATAAGCCGAGCCCAGTTCCGCCCGTGGTTCTGGCACGGGATTCGTCGGCCCGGAAGAAACGGTCGAATATCTTCGGAACAGCATCGGGTGGGATACCAATACCTTCGTCCTGTACGGTCAGTTGGGCATAGCCGTGAGCACTGGAAACAGAAACTTTGATCTGCTTACCTGGAGGGGTATATTTCATGGCATTGTCAATCAGGATTCGCGTCGCCTGTTTGATGAGGCTTTTATCCGCGTTAATGATAACGGGCGTAACACTCGAATCGTATTCGTGCCCACCGTCGATCATCTGAGTTTCCCGCAGCACTTCTACGGCAAGGACGGAAAGTTCAAAACGTTCTATTTGCAGAGCCATGGTGTTGTTGTCACCCCGTGCCAGAAATAAAAGCTGTTCCACCAAGCCTTTCATATTGGCTGTTTCATCCTTAATGGCATCAATGGATTCCTGTAACGTTTTTTCATCCTTCTTCCCCCAGCGATCTAGTAGATCGGCATACCCTTGAATGACGGAAATCGGCGTCCTCAGCTCATGGGACGCATCGGACACAAAGCGCGCCTGGGAACGGTAGGATTCGTTGATTCGGTCCAGCATCCCGTTAATAGCAGAGGCGAGGGTTTTCAGTTCGCTTTGCGTATCGTCCACTGGTATTCTCGTATCCAGCTTTGTGGCATTGATGCCGTCTAACTTGCCGGCCAGAACTTCCAATTGTTCCGGTGTAAAGCCCCCCCCGATGGTTAGGTTATGCGCCGTTTCAGCTAATTCCTCAATGGGTCGTAGAGCTCTTCGGATCGTTCTTGCACCTGATAAAATGCTGCTGAACAGCATTAAAAGCTCTAAAATCATTACTAAGGCAAACATCCCTGCACCTATCTGTAGGATCTCCTGAAGGCGGATGGAGATAAGATACGAACGCCCGCTAACATCGATCGTCGCTTGGTAGGTAACACCCTCTAATTGTCTCCAAGAGTTAAAACCTTCTGAATTCGGCAGGTCGATACTCCTTCTACCAGACGCAGTCTGTTTGGAGAGGTGGGTCCTTAGGGTTTGGGGTATGGGTATTTGAAACCCTCTTGGTTCTCCCGTCTGAAGCGAAACACTGTATCCGGTGAGCTCCAGCCAGTTTTCCGCATCTGGGGTAGGCAGTTCCGTCTGATTCAGCCTTTCGGCCACCGCAGCCACGGTCTGTTCAGCGTGCACAATCAGTCCTGCCGCAGACACCAGACACAGAATTACATCAAGGGTCAAAAAAATCCCCAGCAGACGAAAGAATAGTTTGATGTTGAGCCTCCATACCAGGGAAAAACGTATTTTGTGGCTGATACGGTTAGCGGGACTGTTTAACGGCTCACTTTTCATCCTTAATCACATACCCCACTCCTCTGACGGTATGAATCAGCTTAATATCAAACACCTCGTCGATTTTTCCCCGCAGAAAACGCACGTAGACATCGACAGCATTGGTTTCTCCCGTAAAATCATAGCCCCAGACATTTTCGAGTAGTGCTTCCCGGGAAATGACCAAGCCCTTATTCTTGAGCAGATAGTGGAGAAGGTCAAATTCGCGTTTTGTCAGTTCAACAGGCTTGCCCATCACGGTAACCGTATGACGACTCGTGTCCAGCAACAGACCTGAGGCGGATAACACCCCGTCCTCCTGCACGGTTTTTCTGAGGGCGGTGCGGATCCGGGCGAGAAGCTCTTCTATGGCGAAGGGTTTGGTGATATAATCGCTCGCTCCGCTGTCAAGTCCGGAGACCTTATCCACCACGCTGTCCCTCGCTGTCAGCATTATGATAGGAACGGAGGAGATTCGGCGAATTCTGCGCAGCACTTCCATGCCGCTCAACTGAGGCAGCATGACATCCAGCAAAACGAGGTCGAACTCGCCGGTTTCGGCGAGTTCAAGCCCTGTTCTCCCATCAAAGGCCTTTGTTGTGGTATAACCCTCATAGCCAAGCTCAAGCTCGACAAATCGTGCAATCTTTTCCTCATCCTCAATAATCAGTATTTTTGAACTCATTAAAAGCCCCGCCGTTTCAAAAGTTTTTAATCGTTATTTATGGATTTCTTGAGGTTGACGGCGGCATCCGCCGCGCTATTCATCGCGTCATTGACGGTCTTCCCGGATAAATCAGGTCCGTGGAAGCGATAACGAAAACCAAAGAACAGTCCGACAATGATGAGCGGAATGGTAATCCAGAAGGCGAATATCATCAGCAAGGCGAGGACCGTGACAGGAACAGATGCTTTGCTTTCCTCGTCCTTAAGCACTTCAAAGGAATTTGCATTGCCCCTGCGGATCATATCTAAGCAAAATGATCCAATTCTCTTCATGAGAGAAAAAAAGCCTTTTCCACCGTGGCAGTGGTGATTTTGCTTTTCCCAGCAATTTTCTTTGTAGGCACCTGCGTGTGGGTCAGCGGTTTTTCCACTGCTATAATAACCTCCTCCGGTCGGTGCTTTTACCTTTCCCTGTTTCTCCAGATAAATAATGGCTTCCAGCAAATCCCCGTTTGCCGCGTCTAAGGCAGTTTTTGCCTCTTCGAAGCTTATATTGGCCATGGCACAAAGTTTCTCAACTTGTTCTAAGGTTGTCATTAAATTTCCTCCTTTGGTTTTTGTCTTTGCTCAATTGAGTATGTATGAATTCTAACCCAAAAAACTTCAAGGAGAATTTGATGAAAATTAAAATAGGATTAAAAAATTAATAAAGATCTACTGCTTCAATACCTGTGTTATTTAATAATGCTCTCCATTTTCATAGTAGCGCGGTTTCTCCAAAACCGTAAACATAATATCGACGTTAGGGCAGCCAGCTTCCTTGAGTAATCCACTAATGGCTTGAGCCACTTGGTCTTGAATCTCTTGTCCACGGTCAAACCAAGCGATCTCGACAAAAGGATAACCAGGGACAACCTCTCCATCCATGACAAAGGTTGAGTGAATCACCTCGAGAGTGAAGTAGTCCCTCGGAGACTGTGTCATTTCCGCAAGTTCGTAGATCAGCTTCTTGCTTAATTTACGGACTATTTCTGTTTCGATTCCGCGCATCTTAATTTGGGGCATTCGGATCCCTCCTAAGTATTATTAGTTCTTGAAACATGATGCAGCATAAATTCAAGATATTCTGTTCCTCATTCAAACATCTTATCCATAACCTTTAAAAACTTATGCCCCATATCCGTTAACGAGTATTCCACTTTTGGAGGAACTTCCCTATAAACTTCTCTATGAACAAGCCCGTCTCGTTCTAGCTCCCGCAGTTGTTGCGTTAAATAACCTTGCCGTATTTCGGGTAAAGCTCTCAGTAATTCATTGAATCGCAAAACTCCATCTTTTAATGTCCATATTATTACTAACTTCCATTTACCGGCTATTATGTTTTGTGTGATACCCACAGGGCATTTGATTTTTAACAACTCTTGCCTTAACTGCAATTGAGATGCTCACTCCAAAGTACGAATTTATGTACTATGTACAAAAATTTATCGTACTTGCATGATAATCCTTTATACAATATTATCATCATACTAGGTTGATTAATCAACTCGAAAAACTATTTGGAGTTTAAAAATGGAAGAAGTACTGGGATTTCTAAATGAAAATCGCACGGGTTCATGTATAATATGCACTTCTTACTATTTAGAAAAGTCTATTATTATAAATTCCATACATTTCTTGAAGAATCAATAAGAAATGATGTAGGGACAAAATATGGTAATAGCAATAGATAACTGGAATTCTATAGTATATGATGTTGATCATAAGGACGCTTAAAGACAAGTGGGCGTAACTGTATGAAAAAGTGTTTCAGGCATTAATATTGCCTTGAAAGTATTATGTTGACTCTCACATTGTGTGGCGGCGAGAAATGATTGAAAACTGCTCGAAACTCTTGATACCTTATTGGCATCCGAGCGATGCATAGCAAGATCCCCATGCGTTCCTATGAAGAGCTTTTAGTAAAAATAGAAGGGTGAGTGAAATAATGAATAATTTACCGTTAAGGGGACTAAAAGTTATCGATTGTGCTACTCATATGGCGGCACCTTGGGCTGCGACTTATTTAGGTGACTATGGTGCAGAGGTTGTTAAAATTGAACATCCAAAAACAGGGGATACAGGCAGAAGTTTTGGTGCTGTAAAAGATAATATAGGTATCTTCTGGAAAACTCTGGCTCGTAATAAAAAATGTATCACGTTAAATCTTGGCGTCGATGAAGGCAAAAAACTCTTTCTCCAGTTGATCAAGGAAGCCGACGTACTCATTGAGAACTTTAGACCTGGAACGCTTGAGAAATGGGGACTTGATTGGACGGTCTTAAGTGAGGTCAATCCCCGTCTTATCCTATTACGTTGTAGTGGTTTTGGGCAAGAAGGTCCCTATTCAAAACGTGGGGGATTTGGTACAGTGGCCGAAGGAATGAGCGGCTTTGCCGGTATGAATGGGTGGCCTGACGGACCCCCAACACTCCCCCCCAATGCATTGGCTGATGGAGTAACCAGTGTCCAAGCAGCACTAGCCATCATGATTGCTATTTATGAACGTGATGTCCTTAAAAGTGGTATCGGTCAAGTTCTTGATATTTGTTTATATGAGCCGCTCATGCGTCTGATGGAAGCAAGTATCGTTGAACACAGCGTTTTAGGGACAATTCCTCAAAGAATGGGAAATCGGTTAAGCTCGGCTGCTCCTCGTAATGCCTATATAACCAAGGACGGGGAATGGGTTGCGTTATCGGCCAGTGCACAGCCCATAGCTGAAAAGGTTTTCAGGGCCATCGGCCAACCAGAATTAATTAAAGATCCGAGGTTCTGTGATAATCCCTCTCGTGTGCAGAATGTCGAGGCACTTGACGAAATCGTGGGTGATTGGATTAAAGATCATTCGATTCAGGAAGTAATGAGCATCTTTATGGAGGCTGGCGCCGTGGTCGGCCCGATTTATACCATCGATCAACTTCACGAGGATGAGCACTTCAAATTCCGTGAATCGTTAGTCGAGGTTGAGGATAAAGATTTTGGTCATGTAACCATGCCGAATGTGACAACCAAGTTTTCACGTACCCCTGGGACAATCAGACATACGGGTGCAAGCAAAGGAGAACATAACGAAGAGATTTATCAAAAACTCGGCCTCAGTGTAGACCAAATTACAGAATTTAAAACTAAGGGTGTAATTTAAGTATTTGGTAACACATTGGTATTGGTAACACATTTAAAGGGTGTAAAACTTATTAAGAGGAGGGATGTCTTATTAATAAAATTGCCGTCGTTTATTACAGCAAGACAGGAAATACCAAAAAGGTAGCAGAACTTATCGCGCAAGGTGCGAACTTAATTGAAACTATCGAAGTGAAATGTATGTCTATTGAAGAAGTCGATAATGAATTTCTTACCGAGGCCAAAACAGTCATTTTTGGATCCCCAACGATTTCTGGCACCTTTTCATGGCAAATAAAACAATGGCTGGATACTATGCGAACAGTCAAGTTTGGTGGAAAACTTGGGGCCGTTTTTGCGACAGCTAATTATGTCGGAGGTGGAGCAGAGGTAGCAGAGTTAGCCATGATTGGAGAGCTGTTGGTCAAAGGGATGTTGGTCTACTCGTCTGGTGTAGCCGATGGACAGCCTTTTATTCACTATGGGCCCGTATGCATTCAAGACGGGGATGAAGGCCAGAAAGAAAGGGCAAGAATATTTGGGGAAAGAATCGCTAAAAAGACAGTTGAACTGTTTAACTAACAGGAAAGTATCGATTAACACTGAGATCGGTAACCTCATGGTAACCGATCTCAGTGTTATTTAGCACTTGAATGGGAAGTATAAGGCAATTGAAATTATACAAGAGAAAGAAGGATAATGTTGTTAAAAATAGGTTGTCATCTATCCATTTCTAAGGGATTTAAGGCTATCGGTAACGAAGCCCTTAAAATCCACGCGAATACGTTTCAGTTCTTCACCCGCAATCCAAGAGGTAGTAAAGCGAAGGAAATCGATCCAAACGATACCGAGGCATTACGTATGCTTATGAAAGAAAATCAATTTGCTCGGATTTTAGCTCATGCCCCTTATACCCTTAACCCTTGCTCACCTGAGGAGAAAACAAGAGAGTTTGCTATCCAAGTTATGGCGGATGATTTGGTTCGTATGGAGTATTTACCTAACAACCTTTATAACTTCCACCCTGGCAGCCATGGCGGACAAGGTGCAGAAGTCGGTATTCATCAGATCATAGTTCAGCTTAATACCCTGTTAAAGCCCGAGCAAACAACCACCGTATTGCTTGAAACCATGGCAGGTAAAGGTACAGAAGTTGGTCGCACTTTCGAAGAACTCAGGCAGATTTTAGACGGGGTAATTCTATCTGAAAGAATAGGGGTTTGCATGGATACTTGTCATATCAATGATGCTGGCTATGACATTATTAATGATCTAGACGGCGTGCTTGATTCTTTCGATAAGATCATCGGCTTAGAGAGACTTTATGCGATCCACCTTAATGACAGTTTGAACTCGAAGGGCAGTCATAAAGACCGCCATGCCAAAATCGGTGAGGGTTCAATCGGTTTGAAAGCCATCACTCAAATCATCAATCACCCCAAACTTCGTCACCTGCCATTCTTTCTTGAAACACCTAACGATATTTCAGGTTATGCTCAAGAAATAGCGTTACTGAGAGATGCATATAAGGAATAATGTATGAAAGTCTCGCAACCGGAAAAACAGGGGGACAGGTTCAGTGTTTTGGTAAAACAGGGGTAATAAAACATCTGAAAAACAGGGGGACAGGTTCAGTGTTTTGGTAAAACAGGGGTAATAAAACATCTAACCTGTCCCTCTGTTTTATATGTTTTAAACAGGGGTAATAAAACATCTAACCTGTCCCTCTGTTTTGCCTGTTTTGTAACCTGTCCCTCTGTTTTGCCTCTGTTTTGTAAGGTTAAGGTTGCAGGTGCCGACGATTGTCAATTTTTCTGTTAAGTTGGTGAAGATATGTTGACAACATTGTCAACGAATATCTTCACCAATTCTGGGTCGAACTGAATTCCGGCATTTTTCTGAAGTTCTGCAATAGCTACTTCATCGGGTAAAGCCTCTCGATAGCTTCGTGAGCTCGTCATGGCATCATAAGCATCTGCAATGGCAATAATCCTGGGTTGAAGGGGTAAGTTCTCACCCTTTAGACCCTTCGGATAGCCTGTTCCATCCCATCGTTCATGATGAGCCAACACGTATTCCGCCATTTCTGCCATACCATTGACCGTACTCAGAATACGATAACCGATTTCAGGATGACGTTTAATTTCTCCCCATTCATCATTGGTCAGTTTACCTGGCTTATTAAGTATTTTTTCGTCGATTGCAATCTTGCCTATATCATGAAGTAAGCCGACGCTTTTTAGTTCCTGAACTTCTCCTTCCGGTAAACCAAGAGCCTCCCCCATACTTTGACAGAGTGCGGAAACTCGATGTGAGTGCTGTTCTTCTCGTTTGTTCTTTTCGTGAAGGGTATTGATAATCGTCTGTATGGTTTTACCCCGCATACTTGGGCCTTCAAAGAGTTTTCTCTTGTACATATAATCTTCGGCCTTTTTGAATAGTTCCAGAATATCTTCTGTCTCGTAACGTTTTATTTCATAACCGAAAGAAATTGATATTTCGATCGAACCCACTCTTTCATGTACAGCCAAAGCCTGGATTCGTTTAAGAATTTGCTCCGTTTCAGCAGCATCCGTGTTAGGTAACAGGATGACGAATTCATCCCCACCTAGTCGGGCAATAATTTCATCTCTGCGACAGCCTTTGCGGAGCACTTCAGCAACGTTTTTTAGAAGTGTATCTCCGGTGGCATGACCAAAGGAATCATTTATCAGCTTAAGCCCATTGACATCGGCCATTACAAGAGTCAAGGGATAATTCCTCGCGACATCAAGTCGTTTTAACTCCTCTTCAAAAAAACGTCGGTTATAGAGACCCGTCAGTTGATCATGGAAGCTCAAATGGACTATTTTCTCTTCAGTACGTTTACGATCCGTTACATCCTGAATCATGCCAATCAAACGAACCCTGTTATCTGTTTGATCAAACTCAACTTTTCCAAGCTCATGTACCCAGCGTTCCTCTCTATCATTAATACGGATGATTCTATATTCGAAATCAAAGCGCTGATGTACCTTTGTAACCTGCAAAAAATAATTAGAAAGTGGGGCCCTCCAATCTGGATGAACAATCTCCATCCACCCTTCCTTCGTGTGCGGATAGGTTGCATCAATCCCCAAAATCTCATGAAGCGCTGGTGAACACTCCCAGTTTCTCGTAATGAGATCTGTAGCATAGCTTCCCAAAAGAGCTACTCTTTGCGATTCTCGTAACAAAGTGTTGTGTCGTTCCAATACAGTATTGAGCGCATCGAGCTCACTCGTTCGGATTTTTATCTTATCTTCAAGATCCTCATTCAATGCTCGTATCTCTTCCTCAACGTTCTCACGCTTGAGGATCTCCTCCTCAAGCAGCGCATTGCTTTCCTCAAGTTCACTATTTAGTTCCTCCAGTTGGGCTGTTCTTTCAAGGACTCTACTTTCGAGTTCAGCATTTAAATCTCTTATTTCTGCTTCTATTTGTTTTCTCTCACTGAGGGAATTCAAAAGTTCGTTGGTTTTTTGTTTGACCACTCGCTGCAGTGTCCTATTCCAGATAAACAACAACAAGGCCACCAGAAAAACTGCGGCACCCATGATGATAATTATTCTGAACATGGGAGCGTCATAGAAGGGTATACTCGTAAAACCAAACCACTTTTTATCAATGGCCTGATACTCACTTTCAGAAATCAGCGCAAACCCATTATTAATGGCAGGCATAAACCCTGAATGACCCTTTTTGATGGCTCTGAAAAATTGGCTGGTATATAATGGTGAACCTGAATAATTAAAATTATCTTGAATTCCTAGTTTATATAGATAGTATAAGGCCGCTGGCTTTCCCAATACAAAGATTACGGACTTCTGGTCCTTAGCCGCTTGGATTACAGCTTCGGTCGTATCATATTCTTCAATATTGGTGATCCCATTTTTATGAAGAACATTGATACTGTTATCTCCTTTTTTTGCTGCGACAGTAAACCCCTTCAAAGAATTGACATCTGTAATTCCGGATATATTTTTCTGAAAAAAAATAGGAATATCAATCGTTGCATAAGCTTTTGAATAATCAAAGATCTTGGCTCTGTCAGCATTATAGGAGATTGTATCAATGACATCGAAGTCGCCTTGCATCATACTCGTATATGCTTTATTCCAAGTCATCCCGGTAATCGTCACTTTTATCCCAGTCTTTTCCTCAAAAAGTTTCCATTGGTCAATCGTGATTCCTTGCAAATCACCCTGACTATTGCGAAAAGAATAGGGGGGATAATTGTCATCCATTACTACGCTGATCGTTTTTATTTCAGGAGGGGCAGCATCGACACGGGTAGCGTGAAATAGCAAGAATACTAAACCTAAGATGATGAATACGATGTAATTGTTGCGACTCGCAGCTTTCATGAAACATAACCCTTCCTTGCTATCAAACCTATTTCCCCCATTTCGTAGGCCCGTGCGAATTTAATCAAGGAACTTTAACAAATATTACCAAAAATCGACTTGAACCATTCTAATTATTAGTTATTCTTCGTAATTCCGAGAAATCCTGCAATACTATAAAACGGCAATTGAACTTCGTGGCTCCAAGAAGGCCGTTAGTATGGCAGTCCGCAATAATAGGACTTCGAAGAGGGATACCCAAATGAAAAAGGCCGGGATATTTCAATCCCGACCTTTTTCATCGATGGTAAGAGGCTAAAACATGGTTCGGTCTGCTTTACTCTAAATTCAGCCGTTTACCCAAAATATAATTCGTGACAGCGAAGTAAGCTGCACAGAGAAGTCCGATAAAAATAATTCAGTAAGCAATCATCCATTGAATTAAGTGCTGTATGCTTATGAAATCATTGGAAGAGACATGACTATTGGGATTTGTTAAAAAGAGTAAGTAGCTGGCCGGAAATTTCCTGATGTCTGCGCGAAGGGGCTGGGGTCATATTGTAAGCCCGTCCATTAAGTAATTCCCAGCGCTCATTTACTGGCCATGTAAGGTAATCTTGGTACGTAAACAATTGGCCTGAACGCTGTGCACTCTCACTCAAGGATTTAGCCTCCTTCTTATTCCAGTTATTCCCTATCACTATGGTAACACATCGTACTTGCTGGGACAAGGGCCATCTTAGATCTTAAATCACAAGCAGTTGTGGCTTCCTTTTTTTAGAAGAGCATGATTATGCTAGAGTCTCTAATCACTGACAAATAAGTGTGGTAAAATGAAACTAAATGAGAGAGTACCTAAAGCGCTTGATGATTGGCGGGGGCAAAAAAATGGAATACCTAAGCGGAGTTGTCGAGAGAATTACCTTCGAAAATACAGAGAATGGCTTCAGTGTCATTAAGATAAAAACCAAGGGGTTTACGGACCTGGTAACAGTTGTGGGAAGCTTGGCAGCGGTAAATGTTGGCTCCATCATTCGACTTAAAGGTGAATGGAAGATGGACAGCAAGTTCGGCAAGCAGTTTGCGGCGCAGGATTATAGAGAAACCTTGCCGGCCACGGTTACAGGTATTCAAAAATACTTGGGTAGCGGACTCATCAAGGGCATCGGGCCAGCGTATGCCAAGCGGATTGTTGACCATTTCCAAGAAGACACCTTGAGGGTGTTGGAGGAGGAAGCCGACTATTTAGTCAACGTTGCGGGCATCGGTCAAAAGCGCGTGGACATGATCAAAAAAGCCTGGCAAGAGCAAAAGGAAATCAAAAATGTCATGCTTTTTTTGCAAAGCAAGGGAGTATCCACGGCCTTTGCGGTGAAAATATATAAGACCTATGGCAATGACAGCATTGAAATTGTGAAGACCAATCCCTATAGACTGGCAGATGACATCTGGGGCATCGGCTTTAAAACAGCGGATAAAATTGCCTTACAAATGGGTTTTGAGAAAAATTCCTTTGAACGCTGCCGTTCGGGGATTGTGTATGTCCTTAACGAACTTTCCAACGATGGACACTGCTATGGTACCAGGGAGCAGCTTCTGGAAGAATCGGAAAAAATCCTCGAGATTGAGAAATCACGGGTTGACTCAATGCTGGAGCGGATGATCGAGGAAAAGGCCGTCATTCACGAGGGTGAGGATGCTATCTTTCTGCTGCCCTTTTATCACAGCGAACTGGGAATCGCGAACCGAATGAAGGCGATTCTTGCCGTAGAGACTCTCTACCCTGCGACCGACGTAGCAGGTATTTTGGAAATGATCCAAAAGCAACAGGGCATTTCCTACGATGAGGTGCAAAAGGACGCAGTAAAGACTGCAGCGGCTTCAAAATTCATGGTTCTGACGGGTGGACCTGGAACGGGGAAGACCACCACCACGCTGGCCATTATCAAGGTATTTCAATTACTGGGAGCTCGAGTATTACTTGGAGCACCCACAGGCAGAGCGGCTAAACGAATGTCCGAGACCACAGGACTGGAGGCCAAAACCATTCACCGTTTACTCGAGTACAAACCGCCTGAGGGGTACAAGAAGAATGCCGACTACCCCTTGGAATGTGATGTGCTGATCATCGATGAGACGTCGATGGTCGATACTGTTCTGATGTACAACCTCTTAAAAGCAGTAGCCAATGAAACCGTGGTCATTCTGGTGGGTGATGTTGATCAGCTGCCCTCGGTAGGCGCTGGAAATGTGCTGAACGACATTATAGACTCCGGTATCGTCCCGGTCGTTCAGCTCACCAGAATCTTTCGCCAGGCCCAAGGCAGTGCCATTATCACCAACGCGCATAAGATTAATCAAGGAGACTTTCCAGACTTGAAAGGACACCGAGACAGCGACTTCTTTTTCATTGAGGAAGAGGAGCCAACCCAGGTGGTCCAAACGATCAAGGAGCTTTGTACACGGAGGCTCCCTGCTTTTTACAAAGTCGACTCGATCAACGACATTCAGGTGCTCTGCCCCATGCAACGAGGGGAAACAGGCGCGGTCAACCTCAATGCAGTTTTGCAGGAAGCACTGAATCCTTCAACGATTTCGATAAAATATGGCGGCACCGTCTACCGACTTGGCGATAAGATCATGCAAATTAAGAATAATTATGATAAGAACGTTTTCAACGGAGATATTGGATGCATCACGAAAATCGACACTGAAGAACGAACCCTGGTCCTAAACTTTGATGGAAATTCGGTTGATTATGATGGAACAGAGCTCGATGAAGTCGTTTTGGCCTATGCCACCACAATCCATAAGAGCCAAGGCAGTGAGTATCAAATCGTCGTGGCACCCTTAACGATGCAGCACTACGTGATGCTGCAGAGAAATCTTCTATATACTTGTGTGACCAGGGCAAAGAAAGTGTTTGTTTTAGTGGGCACTAAGAAGGCCATTAGTATGGCAGTCCGCAATAATAAGACGTCGAAGAGGAATACCCGTTTGGCGGAGAGATTATCGAACGAATGTAGTTGTTAAAAGAAAACAAGCTTATGATTCCTGAGCGAACGACTTAATCGATTTCCTCAAGGGGCTCCGCCTTCATTTTTTCATCATTATGGGCGTTGTTCACTATAATGGTAAAAACTGTGATCTAAGAATTATTGCAAGGAGCGTTAAAGGTGTTATAATTGGTTTGCCAAAATTAAAATTTTAAAATGGAGCGAAATAATCATGAATGTAGCTTTTTTCCTTATACCTAAAAAGGACATCATTTATCTTAAAGAAAATGCCACGATGCGTCAGGCTCTGGAGAGGATGGAGTATCACAGTTATACTGCAGTCCCTCTCATTAATAGTGCGGGGAAATATGTTGGGACGATTACTGAAGGAGATTTGCTTTGGAAGCTTAAAAATACACCGGGTTTAACCTTTCAAAATACGGAGGATATTTTCCTAAGCGAAGTGGAGCAACATGTTCAGAATTTGCCGGTAACGATCGATGCCCAAATAGAGGATCTAATTTCAAGAGCGGTGGTGCAAAACTTCGTTCCTGTCGTGGACGATCAACAGATTTTCATAGGGATTGTTCGGCGACGAGAAATAATTGAATACTGCTCGAAACTCTTGCTAGTTGCTAGGAATCCGAGCGATGCATAGCTAAATCCCCTAGTGTTTCGAAGCTGTCACAAAAAATGTGGCGGCTTTTTGTATTTAACGGAACGTGCTTCCGAGCTGTGACTTGTTGTCGGCGCCCCACTGATTTATAGGAATTGTGAGCACAGGTATGGACTCCTACCAATAAACCACCTAATGCTTAATTTTTAGGTACTCATTCCTAATTGACAAGCATAGTTTATTTACAAGGTATTAACTGGAGGTGGATAATCTTGGAGACTTATTTTTATAATAATCCTCAAATTAAAAAATGGCTTAATCAAATCATTGAAAGAATCTTCACTGTCTGCATTTTAACGGGGGCTGATTCAGATGAAGAATTTCAAAAGGGCTGTCAAATCGTCATGAAACTTACATCTTTATTAAAAGATAGCTCAACTATCCCAGCAGAATTTTTAACGGATGGAGTTAAACAACTCCTGGAACAACAGCTTCCCGACGCTCGTGTTATTAAAAACTTTCCGGAGTTTCAAGTTATCATGGAAAGAATGTTACATGAGGGAATTTTAAAAGCCACTGAAACCACCCAGAAGAAAGAGGATTTCAATAGCGACAGCGCTAAAGAAGTGTCTTACATAGAGGGTGTCACTGATTCTAGACCCGTGGATCTTTCTTCTCTTTCTATGACTAACTCGGATATACAACATATAAAAGAAGAAACACGCGTGAAAGCTGAAGTTCAGGTACTTGCTGAGGATCTAGCCCTAGCAGAAGCCAATAACCAAGCGCTCACAGAGGCGCTTGAACAAGCAGAAGCCCAAGCGAAAGCCGATGCTCAGGCGTTTGCTGAGGCTCTAGCTCAAACGGAAAAACAAGCGAGAGCTGAAGTTCTGGTACTCGCAGAGGCTCTAGCGGAAGCAGAAGCCCAAGCGAAAGCCGATGCCCAGACGTTTGCAGAGTCTCTTGCTCAAACGGAAAAACAAGCGAGAGCTGAAGTCCAGTTACTTACTGAGGCTCTAGCTGAAGCAGAAAAACAAGCAAAAGCCGATGCTCAGGAGCTTGCCCAAGCGAAAGCAGATGCCCAGGCGTTTGCTGAGTCTCTTGCTCAAACGGAAAAACAAGCGAGAGCTGAAGTTCAGTTACTTACTGAGGCTCTAACCGAAGCAGGAAAACAAGCAAAAGCTGATGCTCAGGAGCTTGCCCAAGCGAAAGCCGATGCTCAGGCACTTACAGAGGCTCTGGCGCAAGCAGAAACACAAGCGAAAGCTAATGCCCAGGTACTCGCAG
>NZ_JYNH01000103.1 GCF_000960765.1 Desulfosporosinus sp. I2
TTATAGGTCGTTGCGTTTGTCAGAATTCAGGGTTGCATAAGCCATCAGAATATAGCTTGATATTACGTCTATATAAATAAAGGAGTGATAATATGAAAAAATTAGCAATCGTTTTCGTAACACTCGTCCTTGTATTAGGGGTGTCTGGTTGCTCAAATACTGGAGTAGGTCAACAGATAGAATCAAAGGGCAACACGGTTAATAACCAGTATGCAAACGACTATGATACTTTTATCGTTGCTATGAAAGCCAAAGGTTATTCTCTTGAGATGCAAGTTTCTCCAAATGGACAATCTTTCTTCAGTGTAACTCCCAAATATTTCAAAGTTAATGGAGACATTATCTCTATCTATGAATTTACAAATTACGATAGTGCGAAATCTCAATCAAGAACAATTTCAAATGATGGTTCTCGAATTGGAAATAGCTCGATTGATTGGATTGATGAACCTCATTTTTACGTAAAAGGCAAAATTATTGTTGGTTATATAGGGAGCAATCAAACCATACTAAATGATTTGTCTAAGATTATGGGAGACTCGATTACTAATACTTAAAAACCATGGCTTAGTGTAGTATTCTGGGTGCTATTCATTTTTAAATAGTATAGCGTAGAGAACCCCTTAGTATCATACCGAAAATCAACAGTAAGCTTTAACTAAGCCTAAAATTATAATATTATTCCACAGCATAAGCCCCTGCGCATTACAAATCATCCCATTTGAATAGAATGTTATTTATCAACCCAAGAAGATGCCCATTTCTAATCTGTCAGGCTTTCTAAAGAATCTTCCACAGAAAGTGCTGAGGACTATCCTCAGCACTTTAATTGATACTTTAATCAATTTCCTTAAACTCTTTGCAGAAATTTGAATCAACTTACAATTGAGCAACTTCCAGTGACACGATGAAAAGAGTAGTGCCTCCTAAGCATAACAAACTCACTAATTGTTAATGACCCTGTAACCAGCCTCATCAATGGCCTTTGCAAGTGATGATCGGTCTGCAGTTCCGATAACCACTGCCTGTTTATGAGCTAAATCGACTTCTGCTTGAGTAACTCCAGGAACTTTCAATAACGCCTTCTCAACTGAACTTTTGCAATGTCCACAAGTCATTCCCTCAATTTTTAACACAATCCCATCTTGGGGACTCAAGGTATTTTCCCCAGAATGGTCTTTCTTCGAATGTCCACAGCAGCCCATTTTACATCGCTCCTTTTTTTAATTTAGATATAATGTTTAGATTTTTTACCCCAACTGAGGCAGTGCTTGACCATTGAAGACATAGTAATTACTGATCTTAAAAATTCATCATGTTACTTCCCGTCTTCGCTGTCCCACTACCATTCATCATCGCACTTCCAGAACTGGTAACACCACTTCCGTTGGTCATCATGCTTCCTCCTGATTGACTCATAAATTGGTTCATCTTATCAAGATTATCTTGTCCCATTAGGGCCTTAACATTCGGGTCTGAATTCATAAATTCTTGCATTGCCTTAACATCCCCTGTTTGCATTGCGTTCTGCATCCCCTCTGAATTATGGAGATTTTGCATGGTCGTCGAATTCATCAACGTTTGATGTTGCTCCGGTGAAAAGGTTTTTTGCATAAATCCCTGCATTTGCCCAACCCATCCGTTGCCTAGTTGCTGAGTCGTTCCAGCTAAAGCTGGTAAAGCCATAAGTCCTACTGCTAACGTTGCGGTTATTGCGATTGCCGAGATTTTTTTACTAAATAATTTCATTGAATATTCCCCCTAATTTAGATTTTCAATTTAAAGCCTTGCTTTATTTGATTGCTGATCTTCCATGTCTTTAGTGTAACCCTTGGATACGATCATCTCATGAAAAAGTTGTGAATTTCTCATGAAGAAAGGACCCTGATTAGAGAAGCAGGGTCCTTTCTTCATGAGACTATTTGAAATTTACTTTGCACTTAAGGCTTCCTTAACCAAGGGTTGTAATGCTGGATCTTTAAGCATGGCTGAGAATGTCGCTTTCATTTTAGGATCGGACATGATCTGTACCATAGGCTTATACATAGACGGATCAGACATAATGCCTACCATGTTAGACTGATTTTGGCTACTCCCCATTATACCCATCATATTCTTTTGTACATCGCCATTTTTCATCATATCAACCATCACAGGCATCATTTGTGAATTCCCCATTATTTTTACCATGGACTGGCGCGAATCCGGGGAACTTAAAACATTCATCATTTCAGTTGGATTGCTCGTCATATATTGGGTCATGTTGCTGGTGTTCATCATATCTTTGGATTGGCTGCCGCAACCGGCTAGACTTAACGTGGCAATAGAAATCAGAGCTACAAACGCAATCGATTTGATTTTCTTATTCACAATTTCATCTCCTACTCTTTTAATCACTGTTAATAATTTCTGTTTTCAAATGAATAAAACAAGCTCAAACCGTAAGTGCTCTCATCGATTACAAACTACGTATGAGCGCTACCAGAGGACAGGGTGCAAAGAATGTCCCAATTATTACAAAATTAGCTCAGATTATATAATGCTTCCTATAAGCGGGCACCTCCAATAATTATGGATAGTAATATCTTTTAACTCCAACAACACGATAAAGAAAACTTACTTCAGGTGGAGTTTTAACTCCATCAGAAGTTTAGTTGAACTTATCCAGGCAGTCTCCTTATCTGTGTCGGAAAATTTCATGCACTTCTGATAATCCCACATTTATAAAGTGGGATTTGTTATCAGGATCTGGTACAATTCTTACCGCTTTGTTTAGCCTTTAAAAGTGCTCTGTCAGAAGCAACAATAATCTCATGAATATATCGACCATCGTCCGGATAACTCGAAACGCCCAAGGAAACAGTTATCTGGGGGTATGCCTGATTATCAAGTTGACTTATTTCAAACCTAATTTTTTCGGCCATTTTTAAGGCGTTCTTTTTATCGCAGTCCATTAAAATTAGAGTTATTTCCTCCCCACCATATCTATAAACTCGGTCGGTCGCGCGGACACAGGCTTTAATGGTCTCTCCTACCTTTCTGAGTACATCATCCCCTATGTCATGGCCAAAGTGATTGTTAAAATCCCTGAAGTTGTCAATATCGAGAAATATTACGGAATATAACCCACTATTCTCACAATTTTCAGTATCCTGGTCAAAAGCCCTTCTATTTAGAAGTCCCGTTAAGTTATCCGTCATTAGGCTTAACTTCAAGTGCTGGTTTAACCTTTTTATTTTCTCAAGCCTTTTATAAAAAAGAACAGCCACAATAAAATTCGTTAACCCAAACAAAGTTCCCAGTATAGTGCAATGCAAAAGAAGGTTATTGAATAGCGGCATAGGCATGAAATACAAGAGTACTACTGAATAAAGTATTCCAGCAAATACCATAGCTATTAACAACCATAATTTACTCATACGATAAAAACTCCCTCTTCTTAAATGATCGCCAAAAGTTTCTTTTCACATTCTAAAAAAGCTTCTACAACATCCGGATCAAAATGTTGGTTATTATCCGCTACAATTCTCTTCATCACTTCAAGATGGGAGAGTCCTTCTTTATAAGATCTCTTAGATCGAATTGCGTCATACGCATCGCAGAGGGCGAAAATCCTTGCCTCCAAAGGAATCTCCTCCCCCGCAAGTCCCTCGGGGTATCCTTTGCCGTTAAATTTCTCGTGATGATATGCGCAAATATTCATCCCCATTTCGAGAAAAGACTCCGTTAAATGGTATTTTTCAATCGTCTCTCTGAGTACATTTTGACCAGTGAGTACGTGTTGCTTCATTTCATCGAACTCTACATCCGTCAATTTGCCATTTTTCAATAAGACCGCATCGGTATTGCAACTTTTCCAATATCGTGCAACGTGGCCGCGTAATAAAGATTGTCTAAAAAGTCACGAGTGTAACCTTTTTAAACTTTTGATGTGTGCTTAATTGTCGGGCTAAGATCACGGCATAATCTCTTGATCTTTCTAAATGCATCCCTGTCTCTGGATCAAAGTGAAAAGACAATAGCCTTTTGTGTGTTAATCGTCTTTTTCAAGACAGAAAAATTTGTCAGAATGCTGAACACGACTAAGCTGAGAAATAACAGAAACAAGCCTCCGAACAGATAAATTAGTTTGCCTAAGGTTACTTTCAATAAAGGATATTGATGATATTCGGCAATGATAAATGGTTGATCAGCAAAGATCTTAACCCTGGAATAATGGATCATTTCCAGATCAGTAACTGGGTACCAACCAGAGTTACCCGTTAAGGCATAACCAAGGTTTTTGATATCAAGCGTTCCAACTTTCTGATCGAAGAAAATATCTGTTCCATCATCCGTTTGAATAAATAATTGGATGTTGGCGAGTATCTCAAAGACATTGATTAAATCAAGATCGATGAACGAGACTCCTTTTTTCACCGCGCTGTCATCGAATAAAGGCAAGGCTAATGTCATTAATACCCGCTTCGTTGTGTTAGTCCCTTCTGTTTCTGTCGCGAAATAAATTGGAGAAAACGCTATCTGCCCTTTCTCCAATGCAACAGCTTTTTCGAAAAGTTCGCTATGTATCTCACGATTACTTAAGCCATTAGGCCAAGAAAGTGCTCTTAACGTTTCGCTTTCTACCTTTAACATCTCTGCACCAGACAGATTTGTGATCGTCATCTGGTACGATTGTTTAACCTCTAAAAAATCAGCCAGCACTTTCTCTGCTCCACTTTCTTTTAGCGGATTAAATTCTTGGACAAAGTACGATTTTAGTTCAGGTAACGCTAAGACGAAGTCTAAGTCCCGCTGAAGATCTGAAAAATAATTGCTTATTATCGTTTTTCCTGAAGTAACTTCTGCCATGGTTTTTTGACTTCTCCATTGCGCTTCCTCTTCATAGACCTGCCTCGTCCCTATGTATAATGATATTCCGAAACCTACTAAACAAAAGGAAAATGACTATGAGATAAACCAAGTTCTGGCGTTTTAACTTTCTTATTAAGAAAAAATCTCCTCCAGGCTGAGTAGGGAAAAGCTTCATAATTTTGTTATCCTTTCCCTTGATTTAATACTACCAATGGTTCCCATTGACATAACTTTAGTATAACATTTAATCCTGTCGAAGTTGTAAAAATGATATAAATTTGTCTAAAAAAGTTATAATGGGAGTTGATGTGTATATGATTTTTAAAAATATCTTTTGTTTGATAAAGAGTAGGAATGAAACTGAGTTTGTACCCTCATTCCAATACCTACTCTTTTGGCGATACCCTATTGACCCCTTTTTATCGAATCCGTCGCGCCCCAAGGTAATTTTTTGACCAATAACTTTCTGACAAACTATGAATGCCTACTCCTTCACTAGCCGCTCCAAGAGTACGCCCTCCACCGATATAAATTCTCACATCCGTAGCTCCTGGGGCATAGGTTTGAAAAAACACGAGATCCCCGGCTCTTAACTCATTACGGCTGACAGGCGTGCCAAGTTTGTACTGATCTGCCGCAACTCGAGGTAGAGAAATTCCAGAAGCCTTGAACACATATTGCACGAATCCGGAACAATCAAATCCTTTCAAGCTCGTTCCGCCCCAAACGTAAGGAATTCCTTGTAAACTTAGACCACGACTTATGAGTGTGTCCACATCTAAACTGCCCCTAGACACTTGGGATACTGGAACCTGTTTAGTCCCAGAGGCCACCTTCTGCGAAGGAGCGCTGGGTTTTTTAACAGTCTGAGGTTTTTGAGGTGTCTTTCCCTCAGAAGCTGGAGTTTTCTTTTCTACAGGAGTTGACGTTTTCTTTTCGTCAGGAACATTATTACTTTCAGGTATTTGTGCCACGTTCGTCTTCACCTCGATAGCAGGTGTCCAATTAAATGCCTCACTCACTCTTTGAGAATATACTTTCGATGTGGAAACTGGCAAAGGAGGATTTTTAAGTAAGGTAGTTTGCACGGAATTAACCTTTGGAACATCCTTAGTATCGAGAATTGAAGCCTGAGAAGGGGCTACCCCAGTTAAACTACTTGATAACAGAACACCTGCAAGAGCGACCCCACTTAACCATTTATTCTTGGGAATTAACACTCAGTTTGTCCACCTTTCTTTGCTTACGAGGTTAGTTGACGGATTCGGGCTAAAGGTGTAAGCCCTACATGTCCTGAACATGATTCACCCCACATGAAATCCCCCGTTCTGAGCTTATGAAACTCAGATTCAGCATCTTACCTTTGAAGTTTTTAAGTTTTAAGTTTTAAATTGGATTTTACATAAAAAGTAATTTTAATGAGTGAACAACTTTGCATTTAGCATAACGCATGAAAACCTCCTTCCCTGCTACTTACAAAGAACAATCTTAATCTCCTAGTAATCGCCCTTAATGATACTACACAACTATGAATTTCCTATGAACGCGGAACCCAACTTGAAAAGGGCAGTTTCTCCACTGAGGAGTTACTGCCCTTTTGGCTCGCTTAATTCCCTGTTACTGACCCTCAATTATTTTAAAGATCGGTCTCTATTCAATTTTCGAACCAAACCTAGCCCGTATATCCATTAAAGTCAAGTTCTGTGCAGGTCATTCCCTCAACCCGGAGAACCATTTGCTGCTCAGAATGAAACATCTATTGGTGATAGCTGCTTTCCCGAAAAACAAAATTCCCTGAACAAATGCAGGATATTTGTTTTCGGTACAGAATAAAACAAAATTAAAGAGATTGTAGAACATAAAGGAGTGAATTGTTTGAAATTGGAGAATAGAGGGCTGGGCTTACAGGTCACAGTCTTAATGCTGTTTATTGCTTTGGCAGCCGGGGTGGTCGGAACCATCGGAATTTACGGGATGTATCAAATGAACGATACTTCGAATATGGTTTATGAACAAGATGTAATTCCATTAAACCAACTCTCGTATATACGTTTCGATGCCCAGGTCTATCGGTCGGATGTCGCATTAGCAGTCGGCGCGCGCACCCCCGAAGAACGGCAAATTTTCTTAGCTGATATTAACGAGAAAAGTAAGGATATAGAAGAACATATGGACCAGTATGAAGCTATTTCAAAATCTGCCCAAGAGTCAGATTCTTGGAAACAGTTTAAAGCCGCCTGGAATGATTATGTAGAGGCATCTAAAGTTACCATTCAAGCCGCAGAAGAAGATCGGATGGACGATGCTAAAACCAATATGTATGAGGTCGCTGGAACCAAACATCAGTTAGCTGGGGATATCCTTCAAAAGATAGTGGACTCCAAAATGGATGCGGTAAACATGCACAGTACTATGACCACAAACGAGATCTTTACGAAGGCAACACGCATTTCAGTCATTCTAGTCGTGATTGATGTCTTAGTTAGCTTCGTTATTGGCTGGTTTTTAAGCCGCGCCCTTAGTAAAATGATGCGCAGCTTTGTGCTCAATGCCAACGAAATCGCCTCGGGGGATATTGGTCGGAGGAAGAAGTCCCCTTGGAAAGCCTGGAACCGTGAAGGTGCTGAACTCCTAAAGGCCTTTGACGATATGGGGATCTCCTTGAGAGATACCATTACGAAAGTTGTCGACATGGCAAGTCAATTGGCTCGAACCGCTCAGGAAATGCGCTTAGGCGCCGAACAATCGGCTCACGCGTCAGAACAGGTCGCCTCCTCGGCGACTGAAATTGCAACCGGTGCTGAAATGCAAGTCCAGGAGATGACGCAGAATCATGAACGGATAAGTCTAATGATCGATGAGCTAAGCCAAACAGAACAAGATGCCGAAAAAGTAAGCCTAGCCTCCAGTCGTTCCGCTGAGCTTTCGCGCAATGGAAATATCGCTCTCGGACAAGTGGTCAAGCAAATGGATGAAATAGAGAGTCAAGTTCATAGTCTGAGCCAGGTAATTGGAGACGTGGATGAAAAGTCCGAGGAGATCGCTAAGACGGTGCAAATCATCGACAGTATTGCTCAACAAACCAATCTCTTAGCATTAAATGCTGCGATTGAAGCCGCACGTGCTGGAGAAAACGGTCGGGGATTTGCGGTTGTTGCAGAAGAAGTCCGTAAACTTGCCGAGCAAGTTCAAACAAGCTTGGTTGATATTTCTCAGCGAGTACAGGAAATGCAACGGGCTTCCCGAAGTGCCCATCAAGGGATGAAAACTAGTGTGGATAGTGTCAATCAAGGAAGCGCTTACTTAAAAGAAATTTCCAATCAATTTACCGTAATCCTCGGTTCAGTGGAAGAGAGTGCTGGATTGGCGCAGGACATTGAAACCACTGTGCAGAAAGTACAACAGGACGGTGAACAAATAAAATTTGGCATGCAAAACGTCGTAAATCAGGCTGAATCCACCTCAACGGGCACACAGACCACAGCTGCCGCTGCAGAGGAACAAAACGCCTCTGTCGAGGAATTGTTTGCTTCGGCAGAAAGCTTAAACGATTTAGCTAAGGATTTGAAGCAGTTAATGGATTACTTCAAACTATAAACCTATTAAATTTTAAAGATTTAAATGAGCATTTTGCATTGTCTGGAAAGCCAATATCTATTACAGGAATGTAATGCAACTTCATTATAGGACACAAAGGAATTTTAAAGAACGAATAAAAGTGGACTAAAGTTTGTAACCTTAGTCCACTTTTATTCGTTAAGTTTCTTTCTGTTCCCTAACCGAAATAGCAACCTTATAGAGGATTGTAAGGAGCAGCATCCCAATCGCATACACCCCCAATGTCACGGCTATCTCAGTGTATGTTATCACATACTCAGTTACTCTATCAAAAGGATTTGGAATAAATCCGCCGATCACCAGACCCATTCCTTTGTCAATCCAATTAGCTACAATGATCGCTACAAGGGCTAAGGGCAAGATTTTATCATTCTTTCGTGTACTCGACAAAAGTAGCAATCCAATTCCTACAAAGGCAAGAATAGTGGCTGTCCACATAAAAGGAACAAGTCTTGTATGGCCGTTGAGCCCGACGAAGAGATACTCAAGGGGAGCCTTGGCTTCGGGTATATTACTATAAAAGGCTGTGAAAAACTCAAGCATATAGAAGAATACATTAGCAATCATAGCATACGTAACGATCTTGACTAGAGACTGAATTGCCCCAACGCCTGGGTCTGGGTTAAATTTACTGACTTTTCTTACCACTAAACACAAAAGAATCAGGATTGCTGGACCAGCTGCAAAAGCTGATGCCAGAAATCGTGCTGCCATAATCGCGGATAACCAGAGATGCCTGCCAGGTAGACCAGCGTATAAGAACGCTGTAACCGTATGAATACTAACTGCCCAAGGAATGGAAAGGTATATGATCGGTTTTACCCACGCAGGCGTTGGGCTTCCTTTGCTCTCAGCGCCAAGTGTCGTCCACCCGATAACAATGTTGAGCACGAGATATCCGAATAAGACCAACATATCCCAAAACATCATGGAATGTGGGCTCGGATACAGTATCACATTAAAGACTCGCAGGGGTTGACCCATATCAACGATAATAAATAACATACTCATGATCACAGAGGGGATCGCTAAAAATTCACCGAGAATGACCATCTTACCAAATTTCTTAAAGTCATGAAGATAGTATGGCAAGACAAGCATAACGGCAGAAGCAGCGACACCCACGAGAAACGTAAATTGTGCAATATACAAACCCCAAGAAACATCCCTACTCATGCCTGTTAGGCCTAAACCATAGCTATATTGCTTAAGGTAAGAGTAGAAACCTACCGCGATGACAGCAAGTAAGACAAAAACCCATGTCCAGTATCGTCGACTGCCTGTCAAAGCTCTTTCAAACAAGATCCCCACCCCCTACTAGGTAGTAGACGCTCGGTTGGGTCCCCAGCTCAGGTTTACGCCGAATCGTGTACTGCGAACTAACAATTTTTCGCACCTCTGATTTGGGGTCATCTAAGTCTCCGAAAATTAACCCTCCCTTGGACTTCTCCACACACGCTGGCATCAAACCTTTTTCCAAGCGCTCCACGCAGAAATTACATTTTTCCACAACCCCCAGGGTTCGGGTTGGAAAATCTGGATCTATCTCCTTGATAAAAGGCCTTGGATCCCTATAATTAAAACTTCTCGCTCCGTAAGGACAGGCTGCCATGCAAAATCGACAGCCAATACAGCGGTGGAAATCCATGTCGACAATCCCATCGGGTCTCTGAAAAGTAGCCTCAGTGGGGCAGGCCCTAACGCATGGAGGATTCTCACAATGATTGCATAAAATTATAAAGGGATGGTTTTTTACATTTTCTTCCATATATCTGTTATTCTGGCTAGTAAAGGCATGTTCATAATCCTCATTCCATATCCATTTGATCTCATCCTTAGGATTACCTAAGTCTGGAACATTATGGACACTATGACACGCCTCAATAACTCGATTATAGTCTTCTTCTGTTTTAAATTTACTCATATCAACAACCATAGCCCAACGTTTCGCTACTAGACCTTGTTGAGGTGTTTCATATTCGGAGGCCTCCACTTTCCCTCGGAGTCCGGTAATAACAAAGGTTCCTCCCAGTCCTAATGCGGTGACCATACCAGCTTTTCTAAAAAATTGTCTTCTGTTTAGACTCATTGCGCGGCCTGCTTTTGCCAAATATGGCAACTCCAACAGTTCGGATTTACAGCTGTATGGGTATGGCATGAAACACAGAATTGATCAGACTCTTTTGAAGCCGGATCAAAATGACAGTTCACGCACGTTTGAAGACTATTTTCGAATGACTTTCCTTGACTATTAATATATACCGTTTTGCCATTGCGCACGGCTTCCTCTCTCCATTGGTTCAGCAGTTTCATATGATTGGCCCTCATCCATTCCACAGGCTCGACACACTGCTTAACCGCTAATTGCTGTATAGCTGGAGTATTCAGATTTATTACAGGTCCCTTGTTGGATTTCCCAATATTATAGAAGAACGGAAAGCTCAATAAAGCAACAAAGACAACAAGCGACGCAATTATTCTTCCTCCCTTGTACATTATCTATCACCCTTCTTTTTCGTTGTTTAGGATCACCCGTATAGTCTTTAGTCAATGCCCTCTCTTTATACTCCCTTCAGGAACCTTCAGTCACAATTCTAATATGCCATTGTTTCCTACATATTATCTCTAAATATACAATCACTTATGAGGACTAATTTCTCTAGGTACGATCACCATACAAAGCAAAGGCGGGATACTTAACTCATCAGCTAACTTTCTAACGAGATAAAAGTGACTGTGGAAAATAGATCCTCGGCCACTTTTATTTTATCAAGATGAACTCACTTCGCTTGATGATTAAAGCCAAATGATTTAATTATTCCAACTTAAGACCAATTTGTTTAATCCATTATTCACAAGAAATTCATAAGTCCTTCATAGTAAATTCATAAGGATATGATACCTTGAGCAAGTGGGTGACAACTTGCAATAGAGAAAGGAGATGTCACATGAAAAAACTAATTAGCTTAATTATCCTTGGTGCGCTTCTTATGCTTGCACCAGCCCAAACAGTTCAGGCTGCTATTGGAGATACTTTGTTAAAGGTAGGAACAACCGGTTCTGAGGTTGTTCAAGTGCAAACCGAACTGGACTATTTAGGTTATAGCGTTGGCAAAGTCGATGGCATCTTTGGATCAAATACTCAAGGAGCAGTAAAAGCGTTTCAATCAGCTCAATCCTTAAGCTCAGATGGAGTCGTAGGTCCAATTACTGGCAACCAACTTAACTCTCTTTATGCAACTAAACTTAGCCAAAAGAATAATACCCAATCCCGCCAAGAGAAAGCAGATGCTATTATCGCAACTGGTAAAAAGTATATCGGTGTTCCATATTTATGGGGTGGGACATCTCCTTGGACAGGTTTTGACTGTTCGGGTTATGTGCAGTATGTCTTTGCCCAAAACGGGATTTCGTTACCAAGAGTTTCCCGCGATCAATACACAGTTGGAACTTCAGTGGACTTTAATAACCTCCAGCCGGTAGACTTAGTCTTTTTTTCCTTTGCCCGAAACGGGATTGTCGACCACGATGGTATTTATGTAGGAAATGGTCAGTTCATCAACTCGTCCAGTTCCAAGGGTGTTACCATTTATGATCTTGGCCCCTATTGGAAATCTGTTTATGTTGGCGCAAAACGTGTATTCTAATAGTCCCCCAGCAAACTTAACTTGATTTTCATACTTGAGGAGATCACTAAAATATAACGCTCAGACCCTTTTATTAAAATCGGTCTGAGCCTTTCTTTATTCTCATCCGTGGAATCCAAGCAATGCCTAATACGAAAAGGACAGTTTCGCTTTATGTGATACTGTCCTTGCTCAATGATGTTCTCGTCTTTATCCCTAAAAAGCGAAATTCGAGAAAGGCCCGAAGATATTAAATGTCTGCGTATTTTGACTCATTGCCTTGATAATTGATGTCTGTTAAGTATTTCTTTAGTTGATTTAATAAATCAGTTAACTGTAACTGCTGCGATGCGCTTAAACCGGACATAAAATAATCTGAATAAGACAATAATAGTACACTTTTTATACATTTATTCCTTGTGTCCAATCAACATAAACGTGCCAAAGGGCAGTTTCTCCCTGAAGGAGTCACTGCCCTTTAGTTGCTTTCGTTTGTTAATTCCCTTTTTACTTAGCATCAATAGTTTTAATAATTGGTCCCTGCCAGTTTTCAAACCAAACCTGACCTGTGTATCCATTAACATTAAGTTCCGCGTAATCCTTACCATCTTTCTGAATCATGAACTCATAGTAACCAGGCGCTAGTTCTGGTTTTCCAATTGAATATCCTTGGCCCAATTTGGCTACGAACTCTTGAGCGCTCTTCGCAGCCTGTTCTTCACTGACCGTAACCGCCCCGTTATTCCCCCAATTCATATGTCCATATTTTGTATTCCACATAATATTCGGACCCATTTCAGTTATGATCTGTCCACCATTCTTGTAAACCATAACTTCATAGACTTTAGCCCCTGTCGCTCCCTCTTTGAGCTCTACTTCATATCCATTTGCAAATTCATGAAGTTCGCCCACGACAACGTCCTGGTTAGTTTTTTGAGTATACGCCTTCGTAATAGCTACTACTTGATCAGATATGGTGACTTCACCGTTTGTGAGGTCAACACCTAAGCTTTTTGCATCATAGCCACCGCCCATCATACCGTAACCACCACCAAATCTATTACCACCCTGGCCTCCCATCATGCCATAGCCTCCACCGTATCCATTCGCACCCTGGTCTCCCATCATGCCATAGCCTCCACCGAATCCATTCGCACCCTGGCTTCCCATCATGTTATAAGCAGCACTGTATCCGTTGGGTCCTGGAGTGGTAACCACATTCGATTCATTATTTGGGGAAGACGGTGTTGCAAGTGTAGCTTGAGGTGCTCCAAGCTGACTACTCTGTGCTGTTGTTTCAACAGTCTGTACAAATCCAAGGGTTTGTCCCACAGATTTCACGGGAACTGACCCAGTGGTTAGGGCGAAGGCTGTACCCGATAGCGCCATCACACCTGCAATTGAGAGTCCTATAATCCATTTTTTCTTATTCATCTTTTTTCCTCCTTTAATTTTACCCAAGAATATTTTTACAACTACTCTGACTTCATGTCTCAAAGTATATCTAATCAATTCGAATATGCTGTGAATGAGTTATGAATTTGTTATGAATTTTACTTTCGGATTCGATAAAAGCATGAAAAGGCTTTAAAGGAAGCCATGAAGAAGGGATCCTGATTGATATTCAGAATCCCTCTATCGAAGCAATAAACTGTTTCGATCATTCTTATTGATAGAAACGATATGGCAAAGTTAGTTAGGTAGGAGAAAATGAGGCTTGGTTTTTAAACATCCTTAGCATGCAAGTCATTACAACGCGATCACCCTCTACCATGATTAGCTCCTGATCCACTTGATTCTGCGTAAGATATCTTTGAGCATCGGAAAAGATCTTTCGAGCATCAATTATACTTTTGTATTTTCCTACAATGCCATTAGACTTCTTCCCCTTCAAGATAAGCATCGATAATCGTCCTTCGTAGTCTACCTTTCGAATTACTTCTTTTGTTCAAAGGATATGGAATCTTTAGTCACCTGTTGATCTTGTTGATCTTGTTGATCTTGTTGATCTTGTTGATCTTGTTGATCTTGTTGATCTTGTTTACCCTGTTGATGCCCTCCGCAGCATCCACCCGCACCTCGTCGATGCATAAAGAACATCAGTCCGAAAATAAAGAAATACCATCCATATTGGTTTAAGAACTCTAACATAACTTCAGCCTCCTTCAATTTCATATATCATCCATCTAATTTTTCGCAGTCCTCGTTGACAACGTTAATACAGCTGCAGAAACAAGGGCTATAACAATCATCCCCATACTACTCCATTGTGCTGAAGTCCAGTTGAATAGATAACGTGCGCCATCCCCTCGTAAAAATTCTAGTCCGAACCGTCCCAGTGAATAGAGCACAATATAGGTTAAAAAGAGGATACCCCTCGGCAGTTTGAGCCAACGCGAAAGGATTATGATCAGAGCAAAAACAACCATATCCCATTGCCCTTCCCATACCTCTGCTGGCCATAAGGGTTGGTTACCATAGGCTGCATAAGCCGGAGTTCCCGAAGGATATACGAGGCCAAACCCTTGATTAGTCGGGCTACCATAGGCGTCCCCATTGAGAAAGCAAGCAATTCTTCCGAGTCCCTCCCCTAATATAATCCCAGGGGCGGCAATATCAGCCATTTTCCAAAAATCAAGCTGATGTTTACGAGTATAGATCCATCCCACAATAAAAGCCCCAATCAAAGCTCCTTGAATAGCCATGCCACCATGCCATATCATAAAGATTTCGGCAAGGTGGAGGGAATAATAGTCCCACTCGTAGAAAAACACTTGCCAAACACGTGCTCCAATAATGGCCCCAATCACAGCAAAGAGAACCAAGTCGATAAGGTGCTGGCGGTATTCCTTTTCAGAAGAGGCTAAATGATAAGCTACCCCTAAGCCAATTAATATCGAAATTGCAACCACTACACCGTAAGCTCCTAGAGAAAATCCCCCAACACTGAATAAAGTTTGCTGCAAATCTTGTTCCTCCTTCAGAACAGTTTTAAATCTAAGTTAGCTTGACTAAATATTACCCAATTATTTGGACAGTTCCATGACCCGTTTTTACCACCTAAACTTGAATAAATGTCATAAATAACACCGCTACCTGAGTAGCCACGCTCTTTATCCCATGATCTTTTTCTTCACCGCAGGAATGACGATCGGCATAAAGACAATCATACTCAGGATGAAAACCCAAACCATGCCACCGATCCGGGCCACAGCAGTATAGGTATTTCCGTTCACCCACGTGATGACCAGAAATATAAAGGTTATCGCCAGCGAAAGTGCAGTATAAACCATGAAAGACTGCCTAGCGGCTTTTGCTTCTAACTCGTTCATTGTATGACCACCTCCTTAGCGTGCTGTTTGTGGTTGGGATACCGGTTGGGCACTGGTTTTCAACTGGTCCTTTCGGAACGATGGTTGGTAGCGTTTTAAGAGTAGTGTGTTCAGCGTTACAGATACCGAACTCATGGCCATAAAGAAGGAAGCAAGTTCCGGGCTAACCAAAAGCCCTGTGAAAGGATACAGGATACCAGCTGCTAAGGGAATCCCAGTGATATTGTAAACGAACGCCCATACCAGGTTCTGTTTAATCTTGCGCATGGTAGCCCGCCCAATTTCAATGGCTCCTACCACATCACGAATATCGCTCTTGATGAGGATTATGTCGCCTGTTTCTTTGGCAACGTCTGTACCGGAACCAATGGCAATTCCCACGTCAGCCTGAGCTAAAGCTGGAGCATCGTTGATCCCATCTCCAACCATGGCTACCTTCAGACCCTTCTCCTGCAGCTTGATCACTTCGGCGGCCTTATCTTGTGGCAGCACTTCTGCAAGCACGGTCGTGATCCCCACTTGCCGGGCTATGGCTTCTGCTGTCCTCCGGTTGTCTCCGGTAATCATTGCCACTTGCACACCCATTTTCTGCAAGCGCTCCACGGCTACTTTAGCGTTTTCCTTGAGGATGTCAGCCACTGCGATGATCCCAGCTGCCTTACTGTCAACAGCTATCAGCATGGCAGTCTTGCCTTCTCCCTCAAACTGCTCCATTTTTTCATTCAGGTTTCCGATATCGACGTTTTGTTGCTGCATCAAACGGCGATTTCCTAACAGGATTGTCTGGCCTTGATAGCTCGCCCGCACACCATGTCCAGGTATAGCCTCAAAATCATCCGTATCTCCAACAGACAATCCTTTCTCCTTGGCCCCTCGTACGATCGATTCACCTAGAGGGTGCTCAGACGACTTTTCAGTAATCGCCGCCAGTCTTAAAACATCATCCTGGGCAAAGCCCCCTATCGTATATACGTCAGTCACAGCAGGTTCCCCTTTGGTCAGAGTCCCGGTCTTGTCGAAAATAACCGCGTTCAGCTTGCTGCTGGCTTCTACCGCATCGGCCCCTTTGAACAAAATGCCGTTCTCCGCCCCCTTACCCGTACCGGCCATAATTGCGCTGGGGGTAGCCAAACCAAGAGCGCACGGGCAAGAAATGATTAAGGTCGTCACTGACAAAAGAAGTGCGAACCAAAGACACCGACTTCCGCCAAGCTATACGGCGAGAGAATAAACTGGCTTGTCGGTGAAAAGTAAGCACCATAACCGACAAAGAACCAGAAGAAGAAGACAAT
>NZ_JYNH01000104.1 GCF_000960765.1 Desulfosporosinus sp. I2
TGGTAAGGATTACCAAGAACCCGCATGATTTTTCCGGTCTTCTTGTTGATTTTCACGCGGTTGCCGCAGTTGCTCCAACATCCTAAGCAAACACTGTTACGTAAAATAATGTCTGGGTTCAACTCCACTTTGCCCGTTTTCGGGTCGATGCGCATCTCCACGGGAAGTGCGTCATGGTCATAGGGCGTGGAGCTGGTCATTTTCTCGTCAGCCAGAGCGGCGGGAATGATTGAATCAAGACCGAGGCCGAGCGCGGAAATGGTTCCGACGGTCACGACTGACTTAATGAAATCGCGTCTGTTCATTGTGCTGCTCCTTTCTGCGTGTTAACGGATTACACCTAATTTAAAAGAAGAATGAAATTAAAGGACGAAGCTTGAAAAGGTGGGATTGAAACTTTCTGTGTCGAGAAGTTATATTGCAAAAGTGGTGCCAATGATGAAAAAAGGAAAAAAAGCGAGTAAAAAAATAGAAAAACTCGAAAAATAGGGGTTTTGGACGATATTTGGTGGAATCGGTACTGAGATTTGTGCCAAAATGTCATGCTTAGGGAGAGTGACAAAAAGGCATAACGTGACATTTTGGCATGGTGTGCTGCACGGGAAGGTTTTAGACGGCTGTAAACGTTCCGCTCCATTCAGCATGCAGGGGGCGGTGAGTGGACAGGTAGGCTCGCATGGCTTCAACGATCTTGTAGGGGGTGTCCTGCCCACATGTCTTCAAGTCTCATAATCCTTTATTTATTAAAGATAAATGGCGTGTCTCGGAAAGTGGGATTCTGTTTTTCAAAAGTTTTCCATTTACAATTCCTGAAGCGGTATTCCAAATGACAATGATAAAGCATATCCATAAAATACTTAATTGTACGGTACTTGCAACTGCAAAAAAATTGCTTCCAGTAAGTTTCTCTAAAGCATAAGTTCCACTAGTAAAGCTTCCAATCGGAAACACATAACTCCACCAACCTAAATCGAAGGAAATTCCTTCGCCGGACTTGTGCAAGTGGAGCATGGTATGCAAGGCAGACATTATAATCCACCACCAGCCTACACCCCATAAAGAACCAGCAAAAAGCAGTGCAGTAGGACGTAGGAGAGGGGCTAACTGGCCCAAACTCCCAGTCTGAAAGGTTAAACCACAAACGGTAGACATGGCCATACCGATCGGGCCGATTTCTACCCATAAACTCGGTACTGTTTGCCCAGATAAGCGGCTATGATAGACAAGACGGAAATAGACCAGACCGCTCACCATAATAAATAGAAAGAAAGTAACTCCAAACAGGGCGAGAATGAAAAAGGTCATGGGTGTTTGTAGTGAGCCAGCATAGGGCAGTAAATTCACACCACTTGCTGCGGCGACAATGGGTGGAACGACGGGGATCAACCAACTGGCTAAAGCATCCTCTGGTTTTACCTCGTGTTTAACAAATAACAAAAATGGGATGGTAATGACAGAAAAACAAGAAACAGCAACTCCAATTAACCATAGAGATTTGCTGATGACCAAGGCCTGATCGAAAGGCAAAAGATGGGTTCCAACAAGAAAGTAAGCGTTCCCGACGACATTGAAAGCCATAGCTAGAGCACCATAAAATATGGCGCGTGATGGATGGCGGAAATCATCAATCGCACAATCAGTATGCAAAATCCAGCGCATTAACCAAAGTAATATGGAAATAAGGAAAACAACATTAAGCAGAATAAAAAGTATGCTGCCAATTTGATGTTGCCAAGGTAGGGCCAAAGGGAAGGTATAAGTTAAAAACGAGACAATCCCAATCCCCATAACAGTCGTAAACCAGTTGGTACCAAAGTTTTTTGTAAATGTAAATGCCAAGATTAAATCACCTCTTAATTATTTGACTATCCAAAGCATAAGACTTAAAATAGTATAAGTAAAATTATTAGTTATTATCTGATAAATAAGGATATCTTATCAATAGTGTGTGTGTCCCAAAATACTGTAAAAATTAAGGGAGTCATGTCTTTTAAAGAAGGTGATAAATTTGGACCATCGTCTCCTAACGTTTGTAACGGTAGCAGAAGAAAAAAGTTTTACCCGGGCAGCCACTGTTCTGCATATTACTCAACCAGCAGTTACACAGCATATTCAGAATTTAGAGTGTGAATTTAATGTCAGTTTATTAGAACGGGGCAAACGTTCGGTTAGCCTAACGCAAGCAGGTAAACTTGCTTTTCACCAGGCTAAGCAAATTCTGGCTCACTATAAAGAGACTAAACGCTTGCTTGATGAATTGCTTTACGGGGACAGTGGCAGTATAGTGATTAGTGCTAGTTTTACTTTTGGTGAATATATTTTGCCGTACGTTCTTCGACGATTTCAGAAATTATATCCACAAATTACCTTTATGGTCAATATCGTAAATAGTGATGAAGTCATGCATCAAGTGCAGAGTCGTGAGGCGGATATTGGTATTATTGAAACTGAATTTTCTAGTGAAAATTTAAAGGTGGTTCCTTTTGCCCAAGATACTGTTAGCTTTATTGCTGCTTCAAATCACGATTTTTATGCAGGAGAGGTACCTACTGTAGAGGAACTGGCAACGCAGACATGGATTTTACGGGAAAAGGGATCGGGAACCAGAGAAGTAGCAGAAAAGGCCCTTGAAGATCTTGACATTACTCCTGCCCATGTTCTTGAATTGGGGAGTATTCAAATTATTAAAGGAGCGGTTGAAGCCGGATTGGGCATTTCGGTTCTTTCTAATTGGACTGTTCGTAAAGAGCTTTCTTTGAACACCTTAAAGTTAGTCAATCCAGAAAGTTTATCATTGACAAGGTCGTTTTCATATGTTTATTTGCCAATAGAATGGCAAACTAAAACGATCCAATTATTTGCTAGTTGCTTAACCGAAATTTCGAGTTTCCAGCTAAAATAATGGGTTAAATAATTTTCGACATATCAAAATCTAATTAACTCGCAAAAGCTTAAGATTTCTAAAAAAGTTATTAAAAAATCAACATGTTCACAGGTTAGGTGTGGGTTTGTAGGCGTCTTTTGACGCTGGGGTAACGGTCAAGGTCCGTATGGGGAAGAAATTTGCTGCCACTAAATTTCTCCATAAAAGACGGATTGGCATTTAGCTCGAAATACGTAACCTTTGCAGCGATGGCTTCTGCTTCCAGGCGCTTGGTGCGAGATAGGAGCACTTGGCGGGCTGCTTCACCAGAGCTATTACCCAAACGCACGATGGCTGAGCGTGGAAGGTCAGGATATAGACCAATCGCAATTGCCGACTCGATCGGCAAATACTGTCCAAACGCTCCAGCAGCATAAAAATGACTGATTTTCTGCCAGGCGCAGCCCACATTTTCCATTAACAGATCGGTAGCCGCATTGACTGCTCCTTTGGTGGCCATGAAGTTATTAATATCGATCTGCGTAACTACAATGTCTTCTCCCAAGGCGGTCTCTTTCGCTGGGACAACTACATACGCCTCCCGTCCCTTCTGGAAATGGGCATTTCTGTCAATGATACCATCAAGGAAAAGCTCTGCTAAAGTGTCAACCAGTCCAGAGCCGCAGATCCCGCGGGCAGGCATATCAGCCACAGTTGTATACTGTACCTGGCCCGTTTCCGGATCTATGGAAACATGATCCACAGCTCCAGGTTCCGCCCGCATACCGAAGGTTGTGACTCCTCCTTCTAGAGCCGGTCCAGCAGCTCCGGCACAAGCGACAAGCCAATCTTCGTTGCCCATCACGATCTCTCCATTGGTGCCGATGTCGACAAATAGAGAGATTTCTGGTTGTTTGTGCATCCCGCTGACTAGGATTCCGCCGATGACGTCTCCGCCAAGGTAGCTTCCGATACTAGGTAAGCAGTAGACAGGGGCGAGCGGATGAATTTCAAGCCCTATTTCTCCTGCCAAAATCAAGCCTGGATTGTTAACGACAGGAGTATAAGGAGCGCGGCAAATTGATGCAGGGTCCAGGCTCAACAGGAGATGAATCATAGTTGTATTAGCCCCTATGGCTGCAGCAGTAATCTTGCCTGTCCTCATGGGTAACGGGAATAGGAGCCTAATCAAACGATTTAGGGTATCTAGAACTGCTTTTTGTAGGCGGACTAAACCACCTAATTCTCCAGCATGCCGAATGCGGCTCAGAATATCCTCCCCCAAGGTAATTTGATCGTTATAGTCGGCTGCATGTCTAAGAACCGTACCGTCACACAGATCGACAAGGTATACCACCACTGTTGTCGTGCCAATGTCAATGGCTAGTCCGAATTGTTCCTTGGTGGTATCGCCAGGTTCTAGATCAATTAATTTCCATCCTTGGTTGGTGTCCGCTAGGGTAGCTGTAATCTGCCAATCAGCGCTGCGGCATAGGCCGGGTATCCTAGACATAAGTGACAGGGGTACGCTGACAGAATCGTAGCGGCGCTCCAACATTTGGCGCACTTGATCGACATCTGCCCGGTTATCCAGGGGGCTAGGCGGGGTAAGAGACAAGAAGACCTTCCGGGTAAGGGGCTCCAGGTTAGCGAGGAATGTCTGAACCTGCTCCGCTAAGACAACTGGTTTCTCTTTATGGTTTGACATAGCTGTACCTTCTTTTGATTTATTTCTTCAAACCGAATTTAACTTAGGCATGTTAAAAAATAAATAAGTTAATTTCCATGCCTAACACTTCTTTGAATTTTCTGAAAATAGTAAGTATCATATCTTTGTGTCCTTTGTTTTGCTTTTCTGTAACAATCTCGAGTAACGAATCGTCATAGATTCAATGAAAGATCGGCTCCATCTCTTATGGCTTCGACGGCCGTTGCCATTACATTGCAATCGCCTATAAAGCTGTACTTATCATTGCCTTCTAATTCTTTGAAGGTCTTATCCGGTTTATTCCCTATTGCTATAACAATATCGTCAAATTCTATTACTTTTTCGATTTCATCCACATTATATGATAATTTTTTATCTGATATATGGTTTATTGTGGCCTTCGTAATGATGCTCACATTCAGTTTTTTGAGCCTGTTTAAAAGGAGCTTCCTTACCATCGGAAATACTCCATCCCCTACTTCATCTTTTGCCTCCAGCACGGTCACATTTTTGCCTTTTTCCGCAAGCAATTCGGCGGTTTCGAGGCCTGTAAGGCCGCCGCCAATTACAATAATACCTGTGCCCTCCGGCAAATCGCCGGACAAAACATCGAAGGCTTGATAGGAGACTATGTCCATATCCCTATTGATTTTCCTGGGAACAGAACCGGCTGCAATCACAACTTTGTCAAAAGGCATATTTTTTATTTCTTTAACTGTTACGTTCCTGTTCAAGTGTACGGCGATATTATTTTTTCTTAGTTCTCTCTCTAAATACTCTACAACCCTGCCTATTTCTCCTTTATGCGGCGGTATTTTTGCTATATTTAACTGACCACCAAGTTTATTACTTTTTTCATACAACTCGACTCTATGACCTTTTTTCGCAAGATACACGGCCGCGGCCATACCCGCAGGGCCACCGCCTATCACCGCGATGTCTAAAGGATGATCTGTTTTAACTTCAAATTCTTGCTCTCTTCCCACCTCCGGGTTTATCATACAGGAGACGGGAAGCCCCTTTAAGATATATGCTATACATGCCTGATTACAGTGTATGCAATATCTTATGTCATTGCTGTTTCCCTTTTTAAGCTTTGCAATGCAATCAGGATCGCCAATAAGGCCCCTGGCTATTCCTATAAAGTCGGCCGCATTATCCTTTAATATTTGTTCCCAGTTTTCTGCAAACCCAAGCTTGTTGGCCGCTATCACGGGTATGCCGACATTGTTTTTTATCCTCTTTACAAGATTCAATAAAGGCATGTCCTCTACACTCATCGGCGATATATGGTATTCCGACGTGGAACCCACACCCGCGGAAAGGTCAAACCCGTTGGCACCGTTTGCTTCAAGCATTTTTGCAAATTCGACACTTTCTTCGATATTAAATCCTCCACCTGTAAAATCGTCGGCATTGATCCTGCATATGACCGCTAGATCAGGGACATAAGTCTTAACTTTGCGCAGTATCTCCAGGGCAAACTTAGCCCTTTCTTCAAAACTTCCGCCGTACTCATCTGTCCTTTTGTTTACATCTGGTGATAAAAACTGATTCACAAACCATCCATGGGCAAAATGAAGCTCTACCATGTCAAAACCGGCCTTTTTTGCCCTCACTGCCGCCTTTGCAAAATCTTCTATAAACCCCTGTACCTCTTCTCTTGAAAAATCTGCAGGCTTAAACTTTGGATTATGCATGGCAAGCTGTATTCCCGCTTTTGCCCCATTTTGATGGATTATATTTGATAACCTTTTAAGTCCGTCAATCTTTTCATCGCTGTCTATTCCAAGTTGATTTTTAAAAAATTTGCCAATAATATTTACGTAACTTGCTCCTACTATGACCAATGATACATCCTTTGATCTCCTGTTATAGTATTCTATTTCTTTATTGGTAACAAATCCATCTTGTGCAAGATTTGTTACCGTAGGCAACATAACCAATCGGTTTTTCAGATTGATATTTCCTATTTTTCCTTCGTTAAATAGCATTTATATCACCTCATAGTTTAATTTTAGCACCTAAAACTTGTTATCCAATTCTGTATTTTAAACTTGCCAAACATATAGAGTCTAGTTATAGATATAATCGCGGGTCCATGGTAAGTGGTTATTGGGACCTTTGCTGAATAAAAACTGGTGTAGGTCAAGGTTCCCACAGTTAAAGGAGGCAGCAGACGATTGAAGATAGAGGCGCCACATACGGATAAAGGATTCATCTTTGCTCTCGCGAATCAAAGGCAAGGCCTGTTCAAAGTTCTGGGCCCAATGTTCTAAAGTACGGGTATAATGACTTCTCAGGCTTTCGACATCAAGTAAGTAAAAATCGTGACTTTCCATCTGACGAATCAGTTCAGAGACCATAGGAATATAGCCCCCAGGAAAAATGTACTTATTAATCCAAGAATTTGTGCCCTTTTCGTCTCGTCCTGTGATGGAGTGAAGCAGAGAAATTCCGCCATCGACCAGTAATTTCTGGACAGTGGCAAAATATTCGCCCAAATGTTCTTTTCCAACATGCTCAAGCATTCCTACGCTAACGATCCGATCAAAGACCTGGTTTTTAATCTCACGATAATCCAACAGTTGCACATCAACCCAATCCTTTAAATGTTCATGCTCAATACGGCTCCTAACATGCTCATACTGCTCCTGGCTATGCGTGATTCCTAGGGCTTTAACATGGTATTTTTGAGCGGCAGTAAGGATTAATTCGCCCCAACCGCAGCCAATATCCAGCAAACGCTGCTCTTTTTGAAGATTAAGTTTGCGCAGAATATGATCTACTTTATTTTTCTGAGCCTGAAGTAAATTATCCTCTGGAGATTTAAAATAAGCACAAGAATAGGTTAACGTGTCATCAAGCCATAAACGGTAAAAATCATTGCCAATGTCATAATGATATTGAGCATTTTCTTTGCTTTTTCTAACGCCATTGGAAATAAATTTCACCAACTTCAGATAGGACGGGTTTTGATGCAAAAAGCTTTCTTGGTTCTTATAGAGAGATTCGATGACATCCCGGACACTTCCTTCGATTTCAAGTTTATCCTGCATATACGCTTCGCCAAAAGCTAGGGAAGAATCCCCGATGATCTCTGACTTGGGAATAGGTTCACGCAAAATGATTCGGAACTTCGTATCCCCTTCACCAAACTGGTTGATATCTCCATCCCAGAATTCCACCTGGCAGGGATCAGAAAATAGACCCTCGAAAAGATTTTCATAAAATAGTTTGTCAACATTCATTAAACCTTCCACCTTTCTTCTTAATCATTCCCATCACCTAAACTAAATATCGCATCGATGCCATAATTTTAAATGGCACCGATGGCGGAAGAAGGGTATAAACTCTTGTATAAACGCTTTACTAACCTATGATTATGCTGCAAAAAAGCAAAAGCAATATTGCAGCGAGAGCAGGTTAAGCAAAATTTGCGTAAGCCAACGTAGACGATAAAGCGTTAATGCACTGGAATCATTTGTTTATTAAAGATAAATGGCGTGTCTCGGAAAGTGGAATTCTGTTTTTCAAAAGTTTTCCATTTACAATTCCTGAAGCGGTATTCCAAATGACAATGATAAAGCATATCCATAAAATACTTAATTGTACGGTACTTGCAACTGCAAAAAAATTGCTTCCAGTAAGTTTTTCTAAAGCATAAGTTCCATTAGTAAAGCTTCCAATCGGAAACACATAACTCCACCAACCTAAATCGAAGGAGATTCCTTCGCCGGATTTGCGTAAGTGGAGCATGGTATATAAGGTAGACATTATAATCCACCACCAGCCCACTCCCCATAAAGATCCAGCAAAAAGCAGTGCAGTAGGGCGTAGGAGAGGGGCTAACTGGCCCAAACTCCCAGTCTGAAAGGTTAAACCACAAACGATCGACATGGCCATACCGATCGGGCCGATTTCTACCCATAAACTCGGTACTGTTTGCCCAGTTAAGCGGCTATGATAGACAAGACGGAAATAGACCAGACTGCTCACCATAATAAATAAAAAGAAAGTAACTCCAAACAGGGCAATAATGAAAAAAGTCATGGGTGTTTGCAGAGAACCGGCATAAGGCAGCAAATTTACACCACTTGCTGCAGCAACAATGGGTGGAACGACGGGGATCAACCAACTGGCTAAAGCATCCTCTGGTTTTACCTCGTGTTTAACAAATAACAAAAATGGGATAGTAATGACAGAAAAACAAGAAACAGCAACTCCAATTAACCATAGAGATTTGCTGATGACCAAGGCCTGATCGAAAGGCAAAAGATGGGTTCCAACAAGAAAGTAAGCGTTCCCGACGACATTGAAAGCCATAGCTAGAGCACCATAAAATATGGCGCGTGATGGATGACGGAAATCATCAATCGCACAATCAGTATGCAAAATCCAGCGCATTAACCAAAGTAATATGGAAATAAGGAAAACAACATTAAGCAGAATAAAAAGTATGCTGCCAATTTGATGTTGCCAAGGTAGGGCCAAAGGGAAGGTATAAGTTAAAAACGAGACAATCCCAATCCCCATAACAGTCGTAAACCAGTTGGTACCAAAGTTTTTTGTAAATGTAAATGCCAAGATTAAATCACCTCTTAATTATTTTGACTATCCAAAGCATAAGACTTAACTTAGTATAAGTGAAATCATTAGTTATTATCTGATTAATAAGTATATCTTATTTATTGTGTGTGCCCTTAAATTTGAAAAATTTAAGGGAGTCATATTTTTAAAAGAAGTGATAAATTTGGACCATCGTCTCCTAACGTTTGTAACGGTAGCAGAAGAAAAAAGTTTTACCCGGGCAGCCACTGTTCTGCATATTACTCAACCAGCAGTTACACAGCATATTCAGAATTTAGAGTGTGAATTTAATGTCAGTTTATTAGAACGGGGCAAACGTTCGGTTAGCCTAACGCAAGCAGGTAAACTTGCTTTTCACCAGGCTAAGCAAATTCTGGCTCACTATAAAGAGACTAAACGCTTGCTTGATGAATTGCTTTACGGGGACAGTGGCAGTATAGTGATTAGTGCTAGTTTTACTTTTGGTGAATATATTTTGCCGTACGTTCTTCGACGATTTCAGAAATTATATCCACAAATTACATTTATGGTCAATTTTACGGGAAAAGGGATCGGGAACCAGAGAAGTAGCAGAAAAGGCCCTTGAAGATCTTGACATTACTCCTGCCCATGTTCTTGAATTGGGGAGTATTCAAATTATTAAAGGAGCGGTTGAAGCCGGATTGGGCATTTCGGTTCTTTCCAATTGGACTGTTCGTAAAGAGCTTTCTGACTAAGGGGGGCAAGAAGCAAGCTCCAAAGAAACGTTAGCAAAGGAGAAAAAAATGGATAGGTTAGGTATTATGGGAGGGGGCTGGGGTCTTAGTATGGACTATGCGAACGGAAACGATATATCGCCCGACATCTTAAAACTATGGAAACCACCGCGCAGCGGTTTAGTGCTATCCATATTTTAACAAATATAAGTATGAAATTTAGCCATCATGAATAGCCAATATTATGTTTGTTAAGACCTATATTGTTTAGATTCAGATCCAATTTTACAAATGGAAAACCTTCTGACAATTGACATAGTTGGTCTTCCGAATATAGCTGTAAGAGAGGCTCGGGATCGAGTTCGCTCTGCGATACGAAACTCCGGGTACCAGTTCCCCTTACAACGGGTAACGGTTAATTTGGCTCCTGCGGATTTGCGTAAAGAAGGATCAGGTCTTGATCTGCCGATTGCGATAGGAATACTTGCTGCGACAGGGCAGTGCATTTTACCTTCAGTCGTTCATTCCCGCTGGAGGAACATTGAAAGTTTTGAGTGGCCCGAAAGCGGTGGTAAGCACAAGGTGCTCTAGAATGGACGAAGTCGAATATATGGAATAATGATGGCGACCCGGGGGCTCTTTATATTGCCCAAGGGCAGGTTGTATCCCGAAAATGATTTGAAGCCTGTGTACTACTAAAAAGTTGCTAATTTATAAACATGATGGACTAGGAGGAGAAAGATTGCTCACATTTTATTGTTTTCCCCAGTGAACGACTTGTCGTAAAGCAGAAGCGGGACTTCTGCAAGAAAAGGTTAAATTCGAGTACCGAAACATTGTGAAAAACCCTCTCTCAGTCGATGAGTTGCTTGAATTAGCGAAACTTGGGAGAATTGCCGTGCAGGGTCTACTTAACAAGAAGAGCAAAACTTACAAGGAGCTTGGCAAGGATCTTGAGGAGTCAAACGAATTGGCCGTTGCAAGTTTTCTTGCGACCAATCCAAAAGCAATGATCAGACCCTTGGTTGTGCGGAATAACGAGCTGATTATTGGATTCAAGGACAAATGAAAAAAAATTTCTTCAATTTATGATGAATGAAATATTGACCTTATTAGTTTACGAAGATTAAGAAAGGCTATGGATTTAGAATGAAAGAACCAATTACGAGCATTAAACCGGATAGTCTTATTCAAACGTATGATCATCTCAAACAGCTCATAGCGGAAGAGAAACAGGTTATTTTATATTTCAGCTCCCGAGACTGTAATGTTTGCCATGCTATTTTCCCAAAACTTATGAGTCTAGTCAATGATCATCCAATCAAGCTGGTAAAAATAAATATTGATGAACATGTAGAAATCGCAGGGCAATTATTGGTTTTTACAGTACCGACGATTCTTATGATGTATGAAGGCCGAGAAATTCTTAGAGAAAGCCGATTTATTGATTTACAGAAAGTTGAGAGAACCTTATTCCTCATCAAGGATGAGATTATACAACAAGAATAAAGTAAGAATGGAAGGCATCCGCTGGATGATGGCAGCCAAGAACAAGGTCTCTCTTCAATACTGGCAAACGACCCCATAAATCAAATAAAGACTACACCTGAAAAACCAAACATAAGGAAATCTCTACCGAAGATGGGGAGTAGTAGAAGGAATACGTTAAACTCTTGGTTGTTGACAAGAGATAAATCAATCATCATTCAGTACTGTGGTATTCTCAATACTAAGTCTACTCGATGGCGCATTGAAACTTTTGGGGCTAGGTCTTGCCAGTCATTCTAGGCCTGTGTTATGGAAGATACGGAAACATCATAAAACGTTTTGGTCTAGTCCAGCTTGAATTTGAGTTTGGGCCACGCTATAACATCGCACCATCTCAACAAGTACCCGTTGTAATCTGTAAAAATGGAAACAACCGCCTACTAATGTTTCAGTGGGGACTGATACCCTATTGGGCTAAAGACGAGAGTATTGGGAACAAATTGATCAATGCCCGAGCAGAGACCTTGGAGGAAAAGCCGTGTTTTCGTAAATCTTTTGAGCAAAAGCGTTGTCTGGTCTTGGCAGACGGTTTCTACGAGTGGAAAAAAGAAGGTCGTATCAAGAAACCCTATAGAATCACGCTACAAGACGGTAGACCATTTGCTTTCGCTGGTCTGTGGGATTCCTGGTTGTCACCTACAGGCCAAACTATAAACTCATGTGTGATCATTACGACTACGCCTAATAAGTTGATGGAGCCAATACACAACCGAATGCCTGTGATATTGCCACAGGACATGGAGCCGCTTTGGCTGGATGCGGGTACTATCCCTAGCCGTGTAGTCAAAGGTTTGCTAACGCCTTTTCCAGAGGAAGGGATGGTTGCTTACGAGGTATCACCACTTGTGAATTCTCCACGCAACGATGGACCTGAATGTATGGTTCCAGTAAACAACTTATTTTAGTCTTGTTTAAGCTTGGATTAGCTCAAGCCAAAGATAGCCTTACGGTACCCACTCCTTACGAAACTGGTCAAGCCAACCTCAATGTAAGTTCCGTTTTTAACAAGCACTTAGGCTACTCCTGATTTAAGCCAGTCACGTGTAATAGAAGTAACACCCTCGTTCACACTGTGATCGAGGTGTTACTTTAATTTGTAGAATAATTATAACTAAATGTGTGATAGATAGAATGCTTCTGTATCTGGGAGTTTAGCGATCCAAATAAACATTCCAAACTGTCGCAATGTGATGGGGAATAGGGCAAGTTTAAACTGTCGCTGGATTTAGAGACTAAATAAAATCTTTTGAAATTTCCCTCTGCGGAGTTTATTGTGCGACAATTTTTTACAAATAAGTGTACTTCTTTCCTGCATTAACGTTTGCAAACACATCTCCAACAATAACTAGATTGGCAGGTTTCGATCGTTTCGAAACAGCCTCAAAAATTGCTAAATCCGGCTGGACACAATCTGATTACGCTATTTTAGCTTACGGCGGAAACTACCCTGATGCCCTATCCTCTGCCCCATTAGCTAAAAAATACAATGCTCCTATCTTATTAAACGATCGCTGACCTAGGGGGTTCTGTAGATATTCTTCCAGAGCATTTAGCTGAGGCAATCCTGTTTCGTGCTTTGGATAAACGGTTGCAGATATAAAATAGAGTGAGGGGTGGTTCCTTACACGAGTCTGAAATGACGCTGAGGTTCCGCTGAAAGTTTGTTAATGATAGAGTAGGTATGCACTAAAAAACACTGAAATCAGATCTGATTTCAGTGTTTTTTATAAACTTAACTTAAACATTGCCCACCTTAAAAAGTATCCCGGAAATGGCTCAAAACTGGCCTCTAAGAATTCTTTTCTGCTAAATTGTTGAAACCTTATCCGAAGACAGCTGGATAATAAGTGACCCAGCCTCCACTTAAATTCTTAACTTGGGTAAATCCGTGTTGAGTTAAAATTCTATAAGCTAAGTAGCCACGTAACCCGATTTCGCAGTAAACCACGATATCCTTATTTGAGGGGAGTTCCGATAAGCGGCTTCGAAGGTCATCAATCGGTATATGCAACGAACCAGGAATGAATTTACCTTTTCGTTCTTCTTCGGTCCGTACATCGACGATACATACATTTTTTTTATCAGTTTTCCTTAGTTCATGCCAATGAATCGTACGGAAATCTCCATTGATAATGTTTTCAGCCACGTAGCCAGCCATGTTAACCGGATCTTTAGCTGATGAAAAGGGTGGAGCATAGGCCAGCTCGAGTTCCTGGAGATCATACACAGTGCCTTGGCGACGGATTACTCCAGCGATGTCATCGATTCGTTTATCGACACCCTGGGATCCAACTATTTGGGCACCCAGGATTCGACCTCCACTTCGTTCAAAGATTAGTTTAATGGATAATCTTGTTGATCCAGGGTAATACCCAGCATTGGAACTGGAGTGAGTAAAGGATACTTCATAAGGAATTCCTGATTTGTTGAGCAACTTTTCATTCGCGCCGGTCGACGCTGCCGCTAAATCAAAAACTTTTGCGATAGAAGTTCCCTGGGTGCCCTTATATTGGCTATCCCTCCCAGCAATAACGTCGGCAACAATACGGCCTTGCTTATTGGCGGGTCCAGCTAGTGGTAAGAGCGCCGCTTGTCCAGTTATAAAGTGTTTTACTTCAATGACATCGCCAACAGCGAAAATATTAGGGTCTGACGTTTGTAGTCTTTCATTAACTTTTATTCCACCCAAGTCCCCGATCGTTAGTCCGGCTTCCTTCGCTAATTTAATCTCAGGTTTTACACCAATGGCTAAAATCGTTAAATCAGTTTGAATTTGCTCGCCGCTTTGGAGCGTAATGACGGTTGTATTCTCTTTTTTAGCAAAGGATTTTACCCCGTCTTCCAAAATGAGGTTAACCCCTTTGTTAAAAATGTGCTCATGGAGAATTGCGGCCATTTCAAAATCCAGAGGTGCCATGACCTGATTACTCATTTCTATAATCGTTGTATCTATACCTTTTGCCTGGAGATTTTCAGCCATTTCCAAGCCAATAAAACCGCCACCTACTACTGCTGCTGTTTGTGGTTGCTGCTCATCGATATATCGTTTAATCAGATCAATATCTGTAACATTACGCACGACAAGGGCTTGGATATCGTCGATCCCGGGGATCGGCGGACGAAGCGGAGCTGCTCCTGGAGAAAGTATCAATTGGTCATAGGATTCTCGATAGAGCTTGCCATTGGCTTCTTGAACTTCGATCACTTTTTCCTCAGGAAAGATACGGGTGACCTCACTATAGATTCGTACATCAATTCCAAAGCGTTTTTGCATACCTTCAGGAGTTTGTACTAGAAGTGCATCCCGCTCAACGATGACTCCGCTAACATAATATGGTAATCCGCAGTTAGCGTACGAAATATGTTCTCCACGTTCAAAAATAATGATTTCCATCTCTTCATCCAAACGGCGCAAGCGTGCTGCAGCGCTCGCTCCTCCAGCAACTCCACCGACAATGAGTACCTTTTTGCCCATCACAAACGTCTCCTTTATCTAACAGATTTAACCAGAGTTTTCTAACTTTATGAAAATAATAACATGGTTATTGGCATTTGAAAACGACCAATGAGGAATACGAGCCTTTATGCAATCAATGCTCAATCAGAGAGTATCACTTATCCTGCCCACGTCAGTGTCATCGAGAGTATGCATCCTTGTCCGTGTGGCTTTTTTTCAGGGATCAGGGAAGGGCGTGGTTCGACAAAGTGAGAGTTTAAGTAATAATTAAATACTCGAATAAATAAAGTTTTTAGCGAAATATGAAGTAAATATCCTTTATAGGATTAGAGGATAAAATGAATTAAATGTTGAAATGAATATTAAATTATAAACTTATTAATAAAATTTAATCCTTTTTTATTAAAGTGTAAGGAAAGGCAAGGCGAATAGGATGAGCAGAAAATTCATCACTGTGGATTATTCGGATATTAGGGAATATAGGTTTTCTGAGCTCTTTGATTTGGATGAAATTCAAAAAACTTCAGGATTCATTTTCTGCTGCTACAGGTGTTGCTTCGATCATAACAGAGCCCGATGGAACAGCAATAACTCAGCCAAGTGGTTTTTGCAATTTATGTAACGAAATAAGAAAGACTGAAATAGGTCTTAGAAATTGTCAAATATCAGATTCCATGATCGGAAGCCCAAACAAAGAGGGCCCTAAAATACAAAGATGCCTGAGTGGTGGGCTACTTGACGGAGGAGCAAGTATCATTGTAGGGGGTAAGCATATTGCTAACTGGCTCATTGGACAAGTTCTCGATGAACATTATGAACTGAAGGATTTAGTACAGTATGCAGATGAAATTGGAATAAGGCAGGATATCTATCAAAGTGAATTAGTTAAAGTTAAACGTATGACAGAGCAGCAATTTGAGAATATCTGTAATTTTCTTTTCTTAAATGTACAACAGATCTCGAAGTATGCTTTAAAGAATCTTTCATTAGTTCAGGAAGTCAAGACAAGGAAACATTGTGAATTAGAAATTAGAAGTTTAAATAACGAACTTGAAATAAAGATAAGGCAAAGAACTCAACAACTTGAAGAGATCAATCAATCGGTAGAAGAAAGCAATGCCATGCTCGAAGAGATGAACGCAGAGCTTGAAGAAACAAATGCCATGCTTGAAGAGACGAATGCCATGCTTGAAGAAGAAATCACTAAACGTCAAAAAGCTGAAGAAGTCATTATGAACTTTAATAAAGAATTAGAAACAAAGGTAATTGAGCGTACAAACCAACTCCAGGACTTAAATACGATATTGGAAGAAGAGATTGTTGAAAAAGTACGGGCAGAAAACGAGTTAAATAAAGAAAGAGTATTTACAGATGCCTTATTTAATAGTGCTCCCGGGATGATTTATCTGTACGATGAAAAAAGTAAGCTAGTGAGATGGAATAAGAAACACGAGGATATGACCGGATATACTTCGGAAGAGCTTGCTGATATGAACTTATTGGATTGGTACGAGGGAGATGAAACAAGCCAAAAAGCCATCATAGAGGGAATTAAAAGCGTCGAGCAGAAGGGCTTTGGAGATGCCGAAGCTATTTTACAAAAAAAGGATGGCAGTAAAATTCCAATGTATTTTACAGCCAGTTCCGTGATTATCGATGATAAACTTTATTTTGCCGGAATCGGAATTGACATCACCGAGCGAAAACTGTTAAATGAAAGGCTTCAAAAGTATGAAGTGCTCGCTCAAAATGCCAATGATGCTATGCTGTTCATCGATGAAGAAGGGAATATTCTCGAAGCCAATGATGCTCAGTAAGAATTTATGGGTATACATATAAGAACTTTCAGCTATG
>NZ_JYNH01000105.1 GCF_000960765.1 Desulfosporosinus sp. I2
ATTATTTACTGAAAAAATGCTCTAAAATGCTGAGAAAATGGCACTTTTTTGGTATAATGAAAGTAAGAAATTCATTGGAAAGAAAGCGGCCATGCACGACGAAAAAGATCTGCGTATAGAACAACTTAAAATGGAAAACCAAAAACTGCATGAGAAAATTGACAGGTTAGAACACAATGTCGAAGCTCTCACGCAGGCCGTTTTGCATGCAGCAAAGCAGCGTTTCGGAGCATCCAGTGAGAAAACGCCGTCAACAGCAGGACAAGCATCCCTGTTCGGCGAGGAAGACGCAGATAACATTCCTGTACCTTATGCGCCCGTCATTCAAATCAAAGAACACAAAAGACCTGTACGAAAAAAAGGCGATCGTGAGAAACTCACGTTAGGGCTTTCCAGAGAAACTGTGGAATGTGTTCTAAATCCTGATGAATCGGCATGTGGGATCTGTGGCAGTGAACTGAAAGTGATTGGGAAGAAAAAAGTACGTTCTGAGATGGAATATATCCCAGCAAAGCTGGTTATGAAAGACTATGTTCAAGTTGTTTATAAATGTATGGAATGCGGGAAGAACGATGAGAATCCCTACGATGCGATATACAGCGCTCCGGTGCCGGCGCCTGTACTGACGCACTCCATAGCCTCCCCATCCAGCGCAGCTTGGATACTGTACCAAGTGCGCTCGTAAGAGCAGCCTACTTGCTGTTCGTGGGGCTATATAAATCCCGCCTTAAGCAAGCGGTAGGCAAAAGTATCGAGTGGTGAAAACCACAGCCTATTACTCCTCGACTTATCCAAATGGGAAACCAAATGGGGAGTGTAGCATGTCGAGTTATAGCCGACTTTCAGCTATATGGTACGCGCGAGACTTGAACTTCACAAGAATCGCAAGGCGTACAGGGGTAAAACACTATGTATGAGGATGAAAGCTAAACTGCCTTACTGACAGTCGGAGGTTGGGGATAATGATCTCCCCGGCATACCTGAAGTTATACTTGCCGGTGTTCTGGCGATAGTATTTTTTGGTAGTGCTCTCGCGGAATACTCAGGACAAACCAGAACCACAGGATAGTGGAAAACGACGAACGTCACATCCGACAACATAATACGCTTATTTTATAGTCGCTAAACGAGGATTGCCTAAGGAAAAATGCCGTATAATCATGGCTATAGAAATGTAAATATGCATGTTCTTGAATATTTTCTACGGCAACAGAGCTTCCATAGTAGTCTGAGAACCCTGAACTGACAGGGAAAGCCGTAAATCGGATGCGGGAAAGCCGCTCACATGGCGAAGGGAAGCAGTTTGTCTTTCAATACAAGTAGGGAAAGGTGCGTGAGGCACTATAAGAAATCCACTATACGTATTGAAAAGTTTGGAAGAACAATCGTGTAACAAAGAGTACAAATACGAACGCCTTTACCGTAACTTATACAACCCTGAATTTTATCTGCTGGCGTACAACAATATCGCTAAATCACAAGGCAGTATGACCGCCGGAGCAGATGGATTGACTCTCGATGACATGAGTATGGCGAGAATTAATAAAATAATCTCCTCTCTTAAAAACCATTCCTATCAGCCGAATCCCGCGAGACGCGAGTATATCACAAAGAAAAATAGTGACAAAAAACGCCCTCTAGGAATTCCGTCAACCGACGACAAACTGATACAGGAAGTGGTCAGAATGATTTTGGAAGCCATGTATGAACCAACCTTTTCCGATAAGTCGCACGGCTTTAGACCCAAACGATCTTGCCACACTGCCCTATTAAGCGTCAAAGCTAATTTTCAACGGTGCAAAGTGGATTATTGAAGGCGATATTAAAGCATGTTTTGACAGTTTCGACCATCACGTTCTAATCAACATCTTGAGACACAGGATTCAGGACGAATACTTCATTAGTTTAATATGGAAGTTGCTCAGAGCCGGATATATGGAACAATGGGCGTACCACACAACATACTCCGGCACTCCGCAGGGCTCCGGAGTCAGTCCAGTTCTTGCTAATATATATTTGTCTGAATTAGATATGTTCATGGAAAACTACAAACTCAACTTCAATACCCAAATCAAAAGGCGCAGTATGACCAAGGAATACAACAAGGCAAAATGGCAAATGGAAAAATTCAAGAAGCTGCTGAAACAGTCTGATGACCATAAAGAAGCCGTCAAAAAGTTTAAAATCGCTCAGAAAATAATGACAAATACACCATCCTACAAGGCGATCGACCCAGTTTTCAAACGATTGCAATACAACAGATATGCTGACGATTTTGTAGTGGGTATCATTGGGCCAAAAGCAGATGCCGAAAAGCTAAAACAGGACATCAAGGTTTTCCTTCAAAATGAGCTAAAATTGACGTTATCTGAAGAGAAAACGAAAGTCACTCACTCGGGAGACCTAATACGGTACTTGGGCTATGACTTTACGGTGTCCAGAAGCAAGGACGTGAAACGGAATCAAAGGGGTAGCTTACAGCGATACTGGTACGGTAGAGTAAAGCTTTATGTCCCCCATGATAAATGGGTTGGCAAGCTGCACGAATATAAGGCTTTTAAAATCGTTAAAGACGAAAACGGAAAAGAAAAATGGAAATCCACACATCGAGGGCTCCTATTGAACAGGGCAGATATTGAGATACTCAGTAAGTATAACTCTGAAATCAGAGGAATTCACAACTTTTACAGGCTTGCGGAAAATGTATCCGTATTGAACAATTTCAAATTCATTATGAAAGGTAGCATGCTGAAAACATTCGCCGCAAAGTATAATTCTTCAGTCCGTAAAATTAAGGAAGGCAGAATGAAAAACGGCGTGTTCGGAGTGGAATATTATAACAAAGCCGGACAACAACGCTGTGAATTTTATCACGATAGCTTTTTACACGAGAATAAAGCCTCCTTTAAAGTTGTAGATACCTTGCCAAATTTTTGGCGGTATGATAAACCAAACAGCCTTGCAAAAAGGCTGAGTACTTGCGTGTGTGAAATATGTGGAATCCACACAGATAACCTGCATATGCACCATGTAAAACGGCTCAAAGATCTGACTGGAAAGTCAGCTTGAAAGAAATTGTCGATAGACTGGATTTCTTCATGGATGGATGGAACCAATATTTGAACAAAAAGACAGGTGATATCGTCGAAATCTAAATGGAGTATTTGAGCATTGCCGAAGAATCCGAAGATGATGATGATTTATGCATCCATGCCAAGGGAATCCAGAAGACGGGTCTGCAATAATACATTGGCTCATCAGTTAAAAACTGCCAAATAATGATGTCTCTAGGCTACGAGGCGGCTTGGAATTGTGTGTTAGTGGATTGGCTCGTCTTAGGTGAGGCGGGAATATGCAGCAATTTCGAAGACCCAACCGGCTGAAAGTGGGATGAGTAAATTTGTAGACTTGTGAGACGATCTAACGCTGAATAAGCGTATTTCTTGTTTTAGGTTGGAGTGATTTACAAATTATAGTCGATTTATCTGAGCGGGTGCATTAAAATAGAAAAGAAATGGAGGGGTGGATAATGAATATAGTGACATTGAATCCATACCAAACACTACGTTTATGGAACAGGAAAAAAGAAGAGTTCCCTGATATTAAGGGGAGCGAGGAATTGTTTTCTCACACTTTTATGTGCGTAGAAGAACAGGTATCTTACATGTCGAAAAAATATGACAGCCTTTACGATGATGAGGTGGCATTAGCTTATGCGATCTGCGGTTTGAGGGTCATTGGGATCTTAGATTCGGAACAAAGATGGGAATTCGTCAATATCGCACCGGAAGTTTGGGAAATGGCCGATAGATGTATGGCAACCTTTCATCCGGAAGACTACGCGCGAATAACTAAGGACGAGGATGAGAAGGCGTGGCAGAATGCGGTAGATGGTTTATGGGAAACACCAGAAGACAGGGTGAAACACTATCGTAGTATAGGAAGCGCCTTGCGTCGCTTAACAGATTCGCGAAAGTTCTGGAGTAAAAGGCAAGGCCTAAAAGGATATATAAACTATGTGAGTTCGTTTCTCGAAGAAAATGCTTTATTAGATCCACTAGGCACGATCCACTATACCTTTATGGTTCAGCCATAGGTATCAATTGTTGGCTTTCGGTGCTGAGAGGAAGTTCGTAGATTTGTTAGACGTAGTGACATTGAATAAACGTCTTTTTATCGCGTTGTATTGAAGGAATTTGGTAACTTATAAAGAATTGAATAATAAATTTCACCTTTCTGAAGGTACTCCATTGAGATAATTAACGGAGGTAAGTATGTCTGTTATTAAAAAAAATAAAAAGAATAAGAAATCAAATAAAAATAACTTATCCACTGCAAATAAATTGTCAGCGGTTATCATTGAATTTGTAAAACCTCTATCTGAAAGAATTGATAATGATGAAATGAATAAAAGCATGATACAATTTGGGATTCTGGTTTGGAACATATCATTATTTCCAATAGAGGATAGAGAAAAACAAAAAGATGCATTATAAAAAGATTAGTCAAGGATAAACAAATAGAGGATGAGTTTAATGAAATCTATGATTATTTGATTTTTAGGAAAGATACCATTTTTAAGAATGATAGAAGGTTTGTTGTTGATTATGTGATTACAGAGCATGAAAATAATTTTAATTTAACTATTGGATCAACCAAGCTTATAAATGAATAAGGGACAGAACCCCTTAGCTTAGTAAAATTCAATGTGGTAAGGGTGCGTTTCGCCGCTTCAGAGATGCGATCATTAAGCATGGGATAGAAAAAGAATGGGATTTGTACAAACATGACATTATGCGAAATCGTCCGTGAATGGTGCGAATTCCATAAAATTGACAATAGATGAGTTGCTTGATTGGAACTTCGTTTTCCGGAGTCTGACCATGTGCCAAGATCGAGCCACTCAAAATAGTACCTGGAAAGTGGTCAAACGTCCATCAATGTCAGTTCCCCGAAGACAGTTTCTGCAATGATATTTTGGCTGGAAATAGTAATAGCAGCAAACTGCCTATCTTACGTTTCATTTTCATTTTCATTATCCTTTTTCGGTGAAGGCTTGTGGGACTTTTGACGCACGGAGTTAGTAAACCCCAACACTCGGGGCCGGGTGTTTAAGGCCCAAAGCGGTGCTTTAATTAGATATAGAAAAGAGGCTTAAATAAAGGGATCGTACAAGAAAGGGAATACAGGATGTTTGAAGTCATAAAAAGTGAATACGGAAAAGAGCTTGGAGTGTTTGAATTTGATTATCTCGGAGAGCACTCGTCGTTAGATGCGGTTCTAATAAATGCAAAAATCAAGCTTTATGAAAAGGGTTTACATATTTCGACGGGATCGAGCAGTGAGAGCCTTTTTGTTGAATGGGGCTGTATAAAAGGAATTACTTGCACAAAAAGCAGACAAGCACTCATAAATCTGAAGACCGATGAAGGTGTGATGAAGCTTAAAAAAGAAAAGAAGGAGACCGATATCAGTCAGTATAAGAGGATGTTAAAAACTCATGTCCCTGGTTTTGAAATTGAGTATGTGAAAGCATCACCTGATAATTTGCGTTCTATTGAAATGAAACGTGCTGAAAAGCTCTATGAAGAACAGGAGCGAAGGGTTGATGAATTTGTAAGAAACTGTGGGGGCGAAGATAACCTGGAAATTGAGGAAGCCTGGCAAAAATACCTTGAAAATCATCTTCAGTTTCCTTTTGAAGCCGAAATTATAGATGATCCTGGTCCTTTGAAAGTTGGCGATATTATTAAGGTAACAGCAATTGAAGGTGTTTTTGGTTTATATGGTATTGTCGTGAAAGCAAGAAGGGGCAGAAAACAGTATTCATTTCCCATTTGTCTTCTGGAACCGGTTGAGAAGGAGAGTAATAACTATCAACTGGTTGATGATTACAACTTTTGGTTCTGTAATCGATAAAGGGGTTGCGGCCCTGCAATATAACCCTTTCGAGGTAACCATTTTTTTGATTGTGATGATCTTTTAAGGTATAATGAAATCAGAGATTCAATCATCGCCTTAAAGTTTGTATTAAGGTCTTCAAGAGGTGATAAACGTGACAATTACAGATATAAGAGATGCGGTGGTTCAGGTTGCACCTGCGTATCCGGTGCTTAGCATCGACTTGTTTGGCTCGTTTGCAAATGGTGAGAATACGGAGGAGTCAGACGTGGATTTACTTGTATACTTTGATGAAAAAGTTGCAAGTTTATTTGATATGTCCGGGCTTAAGCTTGATATTCAAGAGAAATTGAACACCAAGGTGGATGTGGTTGCCGGCCCTTTAAAGGAAAACAGCTATTTAACCATTAACAAGAAGGTAAGGATATATGAAGCATAGGGATATTCAATTACTGAAAATGATCATATCCGAATGCAAAGACATTATAAGGTATTCTAATGAAATCGGTGAAAAAGGATTCCACGAAAATGATGTTTACCAGAAGGCAACTGCAATGTCGCTTCTTAACATAGGTGAACATGCCAACGCATTGTCGCGGTAGTTATGGACGGAGTACAAGGATATTCAGTGGCGAAAGATCGTTGATCTTAGAAATATCGTAGCACACGGATATGGCGAATTAAGAATGGAGCTTGTCTGGAATTTATCTCAAAAAGAGGTTCCGGCGCTAATGAAACAACTTGAGGACTTGCTCAAAGAAGTTTAAACAGAAAACACTATTTAAAATTAACACGATTGAACAGTAATGTTTGGTCGTGTTTTTTTGTACCCAAATTTAGAAGAAAGGCTGGTGAAATCAATGGTCTACACATTTTATAAGCCAAAGCTATGGGGCTATTTGAAAGGAGGGTTTCTCTATCGTGTAAATTTTTTCTACACGAAAGCTATCAAAAATCCTGATGGCGGTCGTTATCGGTGCCCTCGTCCTCGGCGGTCTCTATGCCCTGTTCGGCGAAACTGTACTGCCGACCCTGAAGCAGCGCATTGTCAATATGTTCAACTATGGGAACTGATCCGGACGCTTTGGCACAGCTGGCGCCGCTTGTGCAGGGCGGCTTATTTGCTGCCCTGCTTTTGGCGGCCGCAGTCTTCGATATCCGAAAGAAAATCATCCCCGACAGCATCTGCCTTGGGATCACTCTGACCGGACTGCTCACCTTTGAACCGGTGAAGCTGGGCGGAATTTTCACCGCCGTGTTCTTTTTAATAGCCGCACTGCTTTTTGGCGGTATGGAGGGCGGGGATATCAAGCTCATGGCGGCTGCGGGGCTGGTACTGGGCTTCAGCAAAAGCATAACCGCAGCGGTCATAGGCTAACCGCACTGCTGGTATTCCATACAGGCAATACCATAATCCAAAAACTGCGCGGGAGGACTGCTCAAAAGGCATATCCTCTCGCGCCATTTCTTTCCTTCGGCTGCCTGGCAGCTTACTTTTTAACTTAAGGAGGAACACCCTATGAGCTTTCTAAAAAACCGCACGGTGCTTGGAGTGATCTGCATTGTGCTTTCTTTACTTATCTGTTTTGCGCTCACGCCTTTGTTCAATCAGAGCGTCTCGCAAAAGACTCAGATCATCCGTGTCATCAAGGACATTAAGACCGGCGACGCTATTACCAAGGACATGATTCAGACCGTGGAGGTCGGCGGCTACAATCTGCCGAAGGGTGTAATAAAGCAACCAGACTCGGTCGTCGGCAAATACGCCGCAGCGGATCTGTCTCCAGGCGACTATATCCTCCCGGTCAAGCTGTCGGAAACTCCGGCTTCGGAGAACGCCTACCTGTATAACTTAAGCGACGGCAAGGAAGCCATCTCCGTCAGTATTAAGAACTTTGCGGAGGGTTTGTCCGGCAAGCTGATCTCCGGCGACATTGTATCAGTTATCGCGCCCGACTACAAAAAGCAAGGTTCTACCATGATCCCTCCGGAGCTGACCTACGTCGAAGTCATCGGTGTGACTGCCAGTTCCGGAAATGACACCGGCCAGCAAAATACCGGAAGCGACTTATCCTCAAAGGATGGAAATAAAAAACAGCTCCCCGCCACCGTTACCCTGCTGGCTTCACCGGAACAGGCGAAAATCCTCGCTGAGCTGGAATCGGACGGCAAACTCCACCTGTCTCTTGTATACCGCGGAAGCAAGGAGAACGCCGACAAGTTTCTCGAGCTACAGGATAAAGTGATTGAAGCCCTGTATCCGAAGCCACCGGTGAAAAATGCGGGCGCGGTGCAGGCAACTTCGCAGGGTACGGCCTCTAAGCCTGCAAATACCGCACCGGAAAGCGGGGGGAGATAAATGCTCAATTTCATGAAAGGGAGCATCTTTTCCCGCAAACAGACGGAGTCTGTGCCGGATGAACCGGAGCAGGACGTTAAGGTGCTGGCGGTATGGGGCAGCCCCGGAAGCGGCAAGACCACCGTGAGCGTGCGTCTTGCTAAATATCTGGCGGATCAGAAAAAGAATGTGGCCTTACTGCTGTGTGACATGACTGCACCTATGCTGCCCTGTATCTGTCCCCCAAGCGATCTTGAGTGTGAGCGTTCCCTCGGCAGCATTCTCGCCGCTACCCATGTGACGGATCTGCTCATCAAGCAGAACTGCGTTACCCACAAGAAGCTGGATTACCTGACCATCATCGGTATGCTCAAGGGGGAGAATGTGTTTACGTACCCGCCGTACTCTCAGGAGCTTGCGACCGAACTGATCGACCATTTGCGGGATATTGCCCCGTATATCATTATCGACTGCGGAAGCGCCATCGCCCACGATATCCTGTCGGCGGTTTCGCTGCTGGAGGCTGATTCTGTTCTCCGGCTGGTCAACTGCGACCTGAAATCCGTCAGCTATCTTTCGTCACAGCTGCCGCTCCTGAAGGATCAGAAATGGGATGCCGACAAGCAGTACAAGATGGCTTCCAACATCAAATCCAATCAGGCCCGAGAGCATATCGAGCAGGTCTTGGGAAGCGTCGCTTTTAAGCTTCCCCATTCGGACGAGGTGGAGGATCTGGCTCTTTCAGGAAACCTGCTGGGAGAACTGACGCTCAAGGACAGCAGAGGCTTTCGCAAGGAGATCGTCAGACTCGCAAAGGAGGTGTTCGGCGTATGAGTAAAAATAACCATAACCAGGCAGAAAATATCCTGCCGCTCACAGGAGAAAAACAGCAGACCATCTCCATGACAGGTAATCAAGGCATGTTTTTTTCATTCCCTTGTTGCTCTTTGAGAATATCATATCCGGCAGCATAAATACATGATCTGCCCCGCCGTGTGAAAAGCGGCAGCGACGTTGACGGGCGCGCCAAGACTGCCTGCGGATGAATTTCATCCGTCGAACCGATGGCATCGAAGGTGACGAGCGGGAACGCCCGGTCATAAAACAGTCCGTGGTGGACTGTTTCGCAATGAAATGGACAGTGATAATGCTACTTCCGTCCAGCCACAGACTCAAGCAATGGGGGCGGCTTCCAGAGATCCTGGGAGAGGTTAAATTCCTATGGCGTTTGCTCAACCGGCAAACCGTTTATGCTGCCGCCCAAAGAGCCGCAAGGCTTTTCGCTTCGGGAAGTAGTGTCGAGTAGAAGCGGCAATTCGTAATGAAGAACAAGCAGATCATTTTTTGATCTCAGAAACTATGCGGCAGGGCGGATTTTTTTCGTCCTGCCGTATCCTTCTGAGATTAAATTCAAAATATCAAGGAGGAAAACGATATGGATAAGGAAGCATTGGCTGAATTGCTAAAGAAGGAGCTGATTATCGGATATGTGTACGGGCTTGACGGAGAGTGTCAGGAATTCTATTTTGAGAAATCCCCGTCCAGCATTGCAAGCTTTATCATGCTGAAAAAAGAGCATGCTGACAGGATGGTTTTAACTGATACGCTGGATAGGCTGGTTCTGGACACCTTCGGCGAATTTATCAGCCGCTGCCCGGATCAGAGGCTTCTGCAGGAGATCACTAAAGAGCTGGTACCCATGCAGATGGGCAAAAAGGAGCCCGTCAGCATTCCGATTGTGAGCGTTGATGAGGCTTCTTGACTTTTTAAGCCACAGAAGCCAGCAGCGGGCATGGATTTACTGCCGGATCGACGCACCGGAGGATGCCCACGGCGCCATGAAGGGGCAGAAAAAGGAGCTCATGGATTACGCCGAGCAGATGGGGTTTTTGGTTGTCGGCGAATCAGAGGATATAGGAAGCGGGCTGGATTTTGACCGCGCCGGTCTGGCGGAGGTTATGAAGGCCGCCGGTGATGGCAGAATGGACGTATTGCTGGTAAAGAAACTTGACCGCCTGGGGCGGGATACAGCCAAATTGTTGGAGCTTCTGCGAGGGCTGGAACAGCTGAACATTGAGCTTTATTCACCGCTGGAGGGCCAAATCCGGCTGGATTATCAAAGACCATCACTTTCTAAACAGTAAACGGAGGGTGAGTGATATGTCAAAGGATCAGTCGGCTAATGAAGTGAAATACAAGGTAGCATTAAAACTGCTGGATATCATGCTTCGTAACGGCCTTATTTCCCCTGCCGAGTATAAGAAAATTGATGAATTGAACCGTCAAACCTTCACGCCGGAGCTTTCCAAGGTATATGCGTAAAAACACCTGGATATCTCAAAGCTTGTGTGGTATTGTGTGTTGCTGATAGGAGTCAAAAACGAGAGAAAGGAGAGAAAACCATGGCAAAAAAGATAACAAAAATTGTTCCTGTCAAGCAGCAGGTCGTCCGGCAATTACAGCCGAAAAAGCGGGTTTGCGCCTATTGCAGGGTAAGCACCGACTCCCGTGAGCAACAGAATTCCTTCACCGCACAGCTTGAGTATTATACCGTCTTGATTGAAAATCAAGAGGACTGGCAGTTCGCCGGAATCTACGCTGATGAAGCAAGAAGCGGGACAAAACTTCAAAAAAGAGATGACTTTTTACGGATGCTGAAGGACTGCGAGGACGGCGAAATTGATATGATCATCACGAAATCCTTGACCCGCTTCGCCAGAAACACGGTAGACAGCATCGAGGCAATCCGCCGCTTGAAGGGGCTTGGTGTCGCCGTCTATTTTGAAAAGGAGCATATCGACAGCCTGTCGGAGAAGAGCGAGCTGATGCTGACCATTTTAAGCTCCCTGGCACAGGGCGAATCCGAAAGCATCTCCACCAACAGCAAATGGGCGGTGATAAAACGCTTTCAGGACGGTACCTTCATCCTTGGTACTCCCGCATACGGCTATACCAAGGATGAAAGCGGCGAGCTGATCATTCAAGAGGGAGAAGCTGCGGTAGTCCGACGCATTTTCCGAGAATACTTAAACGGCAAGGGTACTTATGTAATCGCCAAGGATTTATCGGAGGAAGGGATCTCCACCATACGCTCAGCTGAAAAATGGAACGACGGTGTGATAAAGGAGATATTGTTAAATCCCATTTACACCGGAAATCTGCTTCATCAGAAAACCATGACCACAGAGGTACTGCCCTTTAGGCGACAAGGGCCAGCTTCCTCAGTATCTGGTAGAGGACAACCATGAACCTATTATCTCACATAAGCAGGCGCAGGCGGTCAGGGAAATCTTTGAGTACCGCAGAAAGCTGATGGGGGTGGACGATACGAGCAAATACCAAAGCCGGTATGCCTTCAGCAGTAAAATTCTCTGCGGCGAATGCGGTGGTAGTTATGGAAATACAAACCTAGCGTGTAAAAATCAATCAAGAGATCAACCCACGTGAGAATATACGAATTAACTCATGATCTCACAGGTTGAAGCTTCTGTAAATCATATGGGTGTTTATGGAGATCATGTCCATTTTGCCATCAATCTTGCTCTCGATGATATTTTTGAAGGCTACAGGCTATTAATGTTAAATTAAGAGTCTAATCCTCAACAGTGATCAGGTTACTATAGTATTTTGTTTTTCCGGAAAGCACATCATCATAAAACTGCTGCTTATTATCAATGTAGTTGATGCTTTCCCGCAAGTCGTCCATTTTTTTTGAAGAGATTCTTTAAGCTCATTGAGAATTGTTTTACGCTCCGGTATGGTAGACTGCCCCTGCATGCAAAGGTCGATGTATGCTTTCATATCTTTAATACTCATACCCAAATTTTTAAGGCATGTAAGGCTTGTTATCCAAAGAACATCGTTTTCATCAAAGACCCGGCGATTATTTAAATCTCGTCTGACATTCGGTACCAAGCCTTCATTGCAGTAAAACTTCAGTGCTTCATATGTCATGCCGACCTTTTTACAGGTCTGTTTCATCGTATACATTTAACTTCTCCCGCAAAAAATAAATATAAAATAAATTTAGATATTGACCGGTAGTAACAACCGGAGGTTATAGTTGCATTGTACAGTAAAAATAATGATAAATCAAGGAGGGATCAGCCATGGAATATGTAACGTTAAACAATGGAGTAAAGATGCCGCTGCTTGGATATGGTGTATTTCAGATTTCAAATGAAGAATGCGAGCAATGTGTGTTGAACGCAATAGGAGCCGGATATAGGCTGATAGATACAGCGCAGTCTTATTTTAATGAGGAAGCTGTTGGAAACGCAATTTCCCAATGCGGTGTTCCTAGAGAAGAATTGTTCCTTACGACGAAGGTCTGGATTGATCATTATGGTTATGAAAAGACCAGGGCATCCGTTCTGGAATCAATGAAAAAACTTAAAACGGATTATCTGGATTTGTGCTTGCTCCATCAGCCCTTTTCAGATTACTACGGAGCATATCATGCTTTGGAGGATTTATATAAAGAAGGTAAAATCCGTGCAATCGGCGTGAGCAATTTTTATCCAGACAGACTGTCAGACATAGTAGCGTTTAATGAAATTGTACCTCAGGTGAATCAGGTAGAAACGAATCCTGTAAATCAGCAGATAGCGGCGCAGAAGAATATGGAAAAGAACAATGTTCAGATAGAAGCATGGGCACCCTTTGGAGAAGGTAAGGCCAACATGTTCGATAATCCCGTATTAAAAGGAATCGGCGAGAAGCATGGAAAAAGCGTAGCCCAAGTTATTTTAAGATGGCTCACACAAAGGAAAGTGGTAGCACTCGCAAAATCAACCCACGAAAACAGGATGCAGGAGAATTTCAACATCTTTGATTTCAAGCTTTCAGCGGAAGATATGGAAGCAATTCAAAAGCTGGACACCGGGAAGAGCCTTTTCTTTAACCATCAGGAAGCTGCGATCGTTGACTTCTTTGTTCAATTAATTAATCAGAGACGCAAAATAGAGTAATAAGGAAACCAGACAAGCAAGGCACCCTACGATGTCATTTAGTAGAGTGCTTTTCTTTTTGGCATTTATTTAGTTATAATCTCAACTTTCGCATCGTAAAAACTAGCTCTAACCCAGTCTATAGCTGGAATGGGGCAAAATAATTTTGTTCATTGACAGAAAAACACCTTTCAGAATTGGTAAAATGGAAGTGTCCAAACAACCATAATTCCAAAACAGAAAGGTGCGCACTTCAATGTTACAACACAACTCTCTGTCTGAACAGTATCAAAATCAACTTTCTTTCCTTTTTTCCACGCTCAAAATAGCTCAACTGCTTCGGAAGGCTGGAATCCGCAAAACCTATGGGGTTTCAAGTTTTGCTGTATTCCAAATTATCTTTCAGCTCGTCTTCCAAGGTCGAAATCTGTTTCGGATATTAGAAAGTAAGCGTGGCGAAACACTACCTGGTAAAGATGACATCTATCGATTCCTTAATGAATCCTGTTATAACTGGAGGCGTTTTTATCAGCTATTAAGCCTCAATGTTGTTGCACGCCTTGAAAACCTCACCTCCGCACATCGTGTCCGTGTTTTTATCGTTGATGATTCAGTCATGGGCCGAGAACGCAGTAAAAAGGTTGAACTTTTAGCTCGGATCTATGATCATGTTTCAGGTCGCTTTATTCGTGGCTATAACTTGTTAACCCTGGGTTGGTCCGATGGCTATAGCTTTGCCCCCATCGATTTTACCTTGATGAGCTCTGCCAAAGACAAGAATCGTCTTTGCGAAATGAGACAAGACCTTGACAAGCGCACTGTAGGTTACAAGCGACGGATGGAATCGATGATCCGCAAACCGGACGCTGTTATTCAAATGCTTGAGCGTGCTCTAAAGGCAGGATTCTCAGCCGATTACGTTTTGATGGATAGTTGGTTTACTCATGCTCCCTTGCTGCAAAAGCTCATGGACAAAGGACTCCACGTCATCTGAATGGTCAAAGAACTAAAACAACGTTATATCTTTGAGGGAAAATCACTAAGCTTACGTGAGCTTTATGCCAAAGTCCCTAAGAACCCTAAAGCCGAAATCCTAGGCTCAGTCCGCGTTCAGCCCCCTAGTGGTTTATCCCTCAAAATTGTCTTCGTCCAGAATCGAAACAATCGAAGAGATTGGCTGGCCATCCTAACAACAGATCTTGCCCTGGAAGATGCCGAAGTTGTAAGGATTTATGGCATGCGTTGGGGTATTGAGACCTTTTTCAAAATGGCTAAATCCCATTTAAAATTAGGTACTGAATTTCAAGGACGGTCCTTCGACATGATGATCAGCCATACAACCATTGTCTTTACAGAGCAGCCATGAGCAAAAGATGCCAAAAGATGCTATGCTGGGATTGATGAAGATGTTGCTTTCGAACCCTGCAATTAAAAGAAAAAGGGATGTCTATTATACGCAGGAGCTGGTGGAATTTAAAAAGGTCGGTGGTAAGTCCCTCGTGGATGACACACCGATGGGCGGTCACGTGAACATGAAGAAGTTATGTAAGCTTTCTGAGGATTCCGGTGTCAATATCATAGCCTGCACGGGATTCTATTTGGAATCGGTAATCCCGAAAAAACTGGTCAAAGGTGGAGAGAATGCGATGATTGAAGCTCTCTCCATAGAAATTGAACGTGGAATCGGGCAATCGGGTGTGAAACCGGGATTTGTTAAATGTGCAATATCTAAGGTTCGGGAGGGTAGGGTATCAGAAATTGAGATGATGTCAATGCGTGCCTGTGCAAGAACATCAAAGAAATATGGAATGTCATTGCATATTCATACGGCATACCCATTGACATATGAGATGATACTTAGTGTTGCAGATCTGTTGACAGATGAAATCGGCATCAAACCGGAACGTGTTTTGATGTGCCATATCGATGCCCTTTCTATTCGCTTCATGAATCCGATTCTGGAGGTCAATGAAAAGGGATATAATCTGTCACTTGCCCTTGAGCTCCTAAAACGAGGCTTTAATATTGATTTCGACGGCTGGGGGTATGCAATCATGGGCAAGGAAATTGGATTGGCTCAGGATGAAGCCCGTTTTCAGCTGCTTAAGGAATTGGTGGAAGCCGGTTATGCAGGACAGATTTGTTTGGGACACGACGTGGTAAACAAGATGTCCGGAAAGCAGGCGGGTGCCTATGGTTACACGCGTTTCCCAACCTTTGTTCCACAGCGAATGAAAGAAGAAGAGATGAATGAAGCAGCGTATCATCAGATGACTGTTGAGAATCCAGCCAGAATACTGGCATATTAATTGAAATTGCCGCGGATTATGCAGCCGGGCACGGTTAGTTAAAGTAATTGATATTGAATCACATAAAAGCTTGTTTATTGTGAGGATCTCCCGCCAAGGCCCTACCAGGTTCCAGCGGCATCTTTTTTGTATCCTCAAGGCACGTAGAAGCCATAATCCTGTTGCAACAGCGGAAATCTTGATGAATAGCGGGTTTGAGGGATTATTGGAAGAAAAAATGCTTTTGCGTGAGAGGATGCTTTCACGTCTTTCCTTTTGTAAAATATAAATGGGATTTCCTATTTTAAAATAGATGACTAAAAAGGCAAATGAAGAATATAAGGATCATACCTGCCATACACAAAGAAAATAAAAAGCTCAAGGTTGCCGCCTATTGCCGGGTCAGCACATCCGGACCGGAACAACTACGCAGCCTTGAGATTCAGATAAAAACCTATACGAAAATGATATGCAGCCATACCGATTGGATTTATGCTGGAGTATTCTATGACGTTGAAAGCGGACTTCGTCGAAACT
>NZ_JYNH01000106.1 GCF_000960765.1 Desulfosporosinus sp. I2
ATCTAAAACCACCCTCAGATTTATCAGGGATCTCCCGCCGAACCGCTTCCGTAACCCCAAGCATAATTTTGTCATACGTTCCCTGCCCACCTGCAGTATGGCGACGTTGGTCATGAACTTCCCGAGGTCCATCTAAGGTGATCTGTATTTCCTTGACTGTGGCCTGTTGAAGTATATCCAAATATGCTAGTAAATCGTAGCCATTAGTGACTGCCGTAATCGCATAGCCCCCTTGGGCGGCCTTTTTGACGATATAATCGATGATGTCTTTCTGCTGTGGTGATGCATTCAAGGCTTCCCCACCAAATAAAGTAATGAAAGGCTTTTGATCCGGAAATTGAACCTTTAGATGATCAAAGAAGGCATCTGCGACGTCTCGTTTCATCAGTTGAGTTTTGTGTTTAATCCCATTTTGATAGCAATAAGGGCAGGCTAAATTACAAGCATAGGTCGGAACTAGGAGGACCTGAGGTGCAGTCTCCTCCAAAGCCTCTCTGAATTCAGGCCAGCGGGCCTCTAACCGATTCTTCTCGGCTTGCTCATCAGAATAAAGATAACCGCGCTCGCTTAAATACTGAAGAAACGCTTCGTCCTCCAAATTGTCTCCGCGTTTTAAGCTTTGAAGTTTATCATACTCCTGAGCTTGTACAAGATCAAACCCACCTGACAAGGAATTCATGATGGCATAAGGGAATTCTGGGTTTTCTTTCATCGGTAAGATCAGGTTATAACGGCTAAAATACATGTCTCCACTCTTTTCTAAACGTTCATCATTTAAGAAAACTTGGCTGGCGCCCACGAAAACACTGTTTTTGCACGGATTACTCTTCTTGCAGACACTGTCTTCGCACGTGTTAGCTTATCGGAGCGAAGACACTGTCTTCGCACGAATTAGCCTTCTAGTTAGCCTTGGCGAAGGCGGCAGATCGTTCTGCCGCCAATCAAAATCAGTCGTGGCAACCCGCGACGATTTGAGATGATTTAGAGCAGCATTGTGCTACGTTCAAGGCTAAACTTGTACAGCAAGTTGAAGATGTTTTGCTGATTGGACGCAATGATTTCACCCCCTTTCTTGGATTTGCTTTTAACTTTTTTCTCCATGGAAAGTACGACTGATCATTTCGTACCCATTCTTGACATAACGACGTTCTTTGAATATCTCTATTCTGTCAAATCCTGCCGCTACCAAAATCTCTTCATATTCCTGAATTGTGATGGCCCCTCCGAAACAGGCCGCAACTGCTTCCGGATCCTGCTTAACCTCGGGGGGAAGAGGGGCATCCGTCATAATGTCCGAAACGACAAACCGACCACCAGTTTTAAGGAGACGATGAATTTCACGGTAAACAGCCATTTTATCTTGTACATGATTAATGGCACAATTGCTGAGCACAGCATCCAAGCTGGCATCCTTGAGCGGAATTTTGTCCATTGATGCTAACAAAAAGTCTACATTCTTGAACAACACTTGGTCCGCATGTTCTTGGGCTCTTTCAAGCATTTTTGGGGTAATATCTAACCCCCAAACAAATCCGTCCCCACCAACTAGTGTTGCAGCTTGCAGAGTTTCTGCTCCCCGACCGCATCCAAGATCCAGAACTTTTTCACCCGGATGCAAATCCAGAAACATGATATTTCCACCACAACTCAAATTGGAATTTTCATCCTCTTCCGTATATCTCTTGATAATTTCCAGTGCCGTCACTCATCACACCTTTAAATCAGTCTGCACCCTCTAAATAATTTCAGTCTTTGTCACTACATTGCCGTAAGCTTCTCCTTAACCCCTTGAAGTTTCGTGCAATCGGGGCACCCCGTGCCGGTTCCACCCTCCTTGCACGTCTTAAGACAATTCTCAATTGAACTCAAAATTACTTTAACTTCCTCTGGCGTTAGATTAATAGTTCCCATTTAATAACCCTCCTTGTATAGTTTGACCTTAAAATAGTATTCCCTAAGGCGACATAGAACATGCTTTAACTCTGCTTTCGGTTTGCAAGATACCGTTCAGCATTAACGGCAGCAACCGCTCCATCACCCACAGCCGTAGCTACTTGACGAACCGTTTTACTTCGGACATCCCCTGCTACAAAGACACCTGGCAAATTGGTGCGCATTTCATCGTCAGCTTCGACATATCCCCATTGATTAAGCTTGATTTGATCTGCAAAACTTGTTGTTCGAGGTTGCATGCCAATATAAACAAAAACCCCATTAGCCTTCACCGTGCTTAGAGAATGAGTTTTGATGTTTTCTATTACCACACCGGTCAAATGTTTTTCTCCAACAATGGACCGAACTTCAGAATCCCAAATCACGTTAATTTTTTGGTTGGCAGTTGCTTCCTCTTGAGCAGTTCTGGACGCTTGGAAATGATCAAATTGATGAATGATCGTGACGTGTTTGGCGAATTTAGTCAGGTATACAGCTTCTTCAACCGCCGAGTTTCCACCACCGATAACGACAACTTCCTCGGCGTCTTGGTACATAGCGCCATCACAAGTGGCACAGTAATGAATACCATTTCCTCGGAAATCTGCTTCTCCTTCAGCAGGGAGGCGTCGGGATTCCGCACCAGTCGCTAAAATTACCACTGGAGCCTCATATTCGATGTCTTCTGTTATGATCTGTTTCATATCCCGATTAAGATCCAGACTCACAACTTCTTTGAGATCATGGATTTCCGTTCCAAAACCCTTAGCTTGCTCTATCATGTTACTCATTAGTTCTTTTCCACCAAGAACCCCTGGCGTCCCTGGGTAATTGGCTATATGATACGTGGTTGCCGCTTGCCCTCCGGCTAGGCCTTCCTCTATAATGATTACATTTAATTTAGCACGCGACGCATAGGTAGCTGCTGTCAAGCCGGCAGGCCCTCCCCCCAAAATCAAGACATCCGCGCTGACCTTTTCTTTGACGATCTGTTCAGGCTTAATTCCTAATAAACTTTCAAAAGTCAAACGCGCTTGTGTTATGGAGATATACCCACTTAAACGCTGCCCAACTTCTTCTCCATTGTGGAAAAACAAAACGGTCGGGCTTCCTTTGACACCGAATTTTTCGGCTAGCGGGCGATTCGCTTGGCGCAACATTTTTACGAATTTGACATCGGGAAATTTTTCCGCCATTCTCTCATAAATCGGTGCCAGTTGGGCACAAGGAGGACAATCCTCGGAAAAAAAGTCGAGGGCAATTAACCCCTTAAAGCTTTGCAATTCATCTTCAAACTTTTCTGCTGATAAATGAAGAATACGGTCACTCATTGATCTCTCTCCTTTTGATTTACTGATAAATATTATCCTCCATATTCCCTATACCTCGGATGGGTATATTATCTTCTTACAAATATATTACCTCACTTTCATCGGTTAACCCTTTCACAATTATAGTTTATCTTATGGATGATTATTTATTCTGGATGTCAGGCACTCATAGACCACAATTACTTTCTTGGAACTTTTTAGCTATTTCCAATTGCCTTTCCACAGGCCACAATGGCAAAATCACCGAATGAAATGCTTCTTGCCAATTTAGTTCCCCCTTTTCGATCTCTCACTTAATAAGAAATCCAATTTTTATATTATCTTTTACCATTATAATACCCCGTATGGGTATAGTCAATGCTCTCTTCTATTACTAAGGCTGAAATTACACTACTCCTGAGACCACCTTGGCTAAATCTTTCAGCCAAGGTTTCTAGAACCTGTTGCCTTGATCTATCTCGATCTCGAGCAACCTTTGAACTGACAGTTACAATTTTCCATTGATAAAAACACTTAAATAAGTTATATTGTAAATAAAATTACTCCCCCCTAGTATACGGGGTAATAAGTCGATTCGATTGGAGGAATTATTCTATGGCAAAAATTGTAGTGATAGGTGGCAGCTTTGCAGGACTGACGGCAGCGTTAGAAGCAAGACGCAAACTAGGCCCTGAGCATAAAGTTTTAATGATTTCGAAAACTGATAACTTCGTTTTTATCCCATCTATGATTTGGGTCCCCTTCGGTTGGAGGGAAGTTGAAGATGTTACTGCGCCTTTGAGACCAATCTTAAGTAAAGCCGGCGTTGAGTTCATGCATGCCGAAGCGACTAAGATCCTGCCGAAAGAAAACAAAGTGGAGACTAGTCAAGGGGTTATCGATTATGATTATCTTGTCGTTGCTACTGGCCCCGATCTTGATTTTGATGCAGTAGAGGGTTTAGGTCCCAATAAGGGTAACGTTGAGTGTATTTGTAATCCGAAGAGCGCCCTAGAGGCCCGTAAGCACTGGAAAGAGTTTTTGAAAAATCCCGGTACTGTTGTGATTGGCGCGGCACCAGCAGCAGGTTGTGCCGGAGCAGCGTATGAATTCCTCTTTAATATGGAATATGCTCTGCGTAAAAATGGAGTTCGGAAAAAAGCGGATCTCTACTGGATAACACCAGAACCTTTCTTAGGGCACTTCGGGATCGAGGGAATTGCCGGCGGGGAAGGTATGCTTAAGGGTTTTATGAAAATGTTTAATATCAAATATATTACCGAAGCAGCGATTGAAAAAGTTGACAAGGAAAAAGTCTACCTAAAAGGAGGCAAAGTCATCCCTTACAAATTCTCTATGATCATGCCGGCATTTATGGGGGCGAAAGTGATCAGGGATTCTGAAGGCCTTGCAAATCCTAGAGGGTTTATTCCCACACACGATTCCTATCAGCACAAAGAGTTCCCAAACATTTTTGCCGCAGGAATTGCTGTGGATGTTCCACCACCGTTCAAACCTGGCAAAGTCCCTCTCAATGTTCCTAAAACTGGTTATCCTTCCGATGAAGCCGGAAAGGTCGCTGCTGAGAATATTAAACGCCTGATTGAAGGGCGTAATGATCTCCAGTCGAAGCCGTTCGGCAAAATTCCGGGCTTATGTATTATGGATGCTGGTCACAAAGAAGTTATTATTGTTAGCAATCACTTGTTTAAACCCCGACAATTTGCGGTCATGATTCCCAATATCTTCTATGATATTAACAAACGGCTCTTTGAAAAATACTTTATGTGGAAAGTTAGAACAGGTCGTTCCTATTTGCCCTAAGAGTTCTTTTAGGATAATTAAGGTGAGGTATGCAAAAGCGCTCAAATTCTGGATGAATTTGAGCGCTTTTTATTTTCAACAACCAGTGTGGCAATATCCCTAGCCTCTCTGACGGTTGTTTCTTAAAGTGATATCACTTCCAGTGAACCTAAGCGTTCAAGCCATAAACCAGTGGAGGTTACTTTGCCGATTGCGATTTCCCCCTCAATTTGATACCATTCTACAGCTGCTTTACAAAGAAGAAGTTCGACTCCATCCTCTTGAATTTGTTGTAAAAACTCCAACACCTGCGAGTTCTTAGTTGCCAGGCGTACACTATCCCCTAAGAAAAAGATTGATTTTGGCTTAATTGATTGTTTGGACAACATTTTGAGAAATCCTCTCATCATTTTGTGTCCAAGTTCGAGGTCCCCCTCCCCCATTCGTTCTCCTTTAAGAATAAGCATTTTGTCAGCTAACGATGCCATGATGCTTTCAGTCCCCCTTAAATAAAATTATTTATTCTTTTGAGGATAATAAGGGCACTCTAATTTGAGACATTGTTTATTGCGCCAGAAATCTTTACATTTCGGAGTGGCATGAGCTTCTTGTGGGAACTTGGCCAACTCTTCGCGTTCCAAAATATCAATGGCTGCTAGTAGTGCCGAATAGGTGCTTCGTTTGCAACAACGCGGACCTCCGTAAGCCCCGACCCGCTGAAGAATTTCTCCAGTATCTCGGTTGGTTTCACCCCAACCTTCTTTTTTAAGTGACGTTAAATGTCTTAAGACACTTAACCCTATACCCGCCCCTAAAGCAGCCCCGCAGCTACCCCAACTACCGCAGATACCGCCCGGTAATTGACCGGAGCGAACGATGGCATCCTCAATTTGGGCAGTTTCAATGGCTATACCTAAATTGCGCAGGGTCACCAATAGGGTGGCAGGTACTAATTGATGGTGTTCAGGACCATGCATATGAAACGCTGGTGTCCCCATAATCTCCCGAGCCAATTCAATTGGGTTAGTCAGAGTAGTTTTCTCTAAGATAACTTCGATCATTCGTGTACCGTTAGCCCGATGGCATTTATCACAAATAAAATGACCGTCCGGGCAGATGATGTTGCTATGTTGATCTTTGCCGCAGTAAATACATTTTTGCATATTACCGGTCTCAGCGTAGATAAGTTCTCTGCCACAGATCAGGCAACCTTCAGAATGCTTGATCTGTTCCTCTGTTGTTTGCACTTTTAGCTCTATCAAAACAATTCACCCCGCAATAATTCGCATACCCCACAGGGGTACGTATTATTTAGTATATCATCTTAGAATGATTTGTAAACTGCTTCATGCGAAACAGGGGGAAACAGGGGGACAGAGGAAACAGGGGGACAGGTGCGCTGTTTCAAGTTCATGAAACAGGGGGACAGGTGCGCTGTTTCGAAACAGGGGGACAGGTGCGCTGTTTCAAGTTCATTACTGGGGGAAACAGGGGGACAGGTGCGCTGTTTCAAGTTCATTACTGAAACATTGCACCTGTCCCCCTGTTTTCCTTCTGTTAAATCCTATAGCTTAAAAGTACTTAAGTTCTTTTGAAGGTCATTAACCATAGCAACTAATCCATTACTAGATATATTTATTTGTTCAAGGGACGCAGTTTGTTCTTCTATAGCAGCAGATACAGTTTGTGTCTGCTGTGCCGTAACTTGACTGATTCGATCAATGTCTTGAATGGAAGAAACGAGTTGCTCTGTACCGCTAGCCATTTCTTGAGTTGTAGCCGATATTTCTTGCAATTGATTAGACACTTGCAGAACCAGTTCTGTGATTTCTAAAAATGACTTTCCAGCAGTATCTACTATACCAATTCCAGCTTGTACATCTTTTATTTCACTGTCCATAGCCATTACGGCTTCATGAATATTTTCCCCGTTAGCTTGTATTAACAACGCAATCTGTTGGGCTGCTTCCTTTGATTGCTCAGCTAGTTTTCTAACTTCATCAGCAACTACAGCAAATCCTCGCCCTTGTTCCCCGGCGCGCGCTGCTTCAATCGCAGCATTGAGAGCGAGAAGATTGGTTTGCTCTGTTATTCCAGTAATAACATTAATAATTTCACTGATCTGGTCCGAACTTTCTGCCAACTTCTGAACGGACTGTTGAACTTGCCCTGTTTTCTGATTAATGCTATCCATCTGCATAATAACCTTATTAATAGCTTCTTGACCCTTATCAGTTGTTTGGGCTGTCCTAGCCGTCAATAAAGCAATATCATTACTCGAAGCAGCAACCTGCTGAGTTCTTGCTGATAGCTGTTCGATAGCATTAGCAGTCTCAGCTATGGTACTTACTTGGCTTTCAGATCCGGTAGCCACCTTCTCGATTGATAGCGCAATCTGTGTAGAAGCTTCGGAACTTTGCTCAGTTATTTTTAACATGTCTCGAGAAGATTCAGCAACTTGCTCAGATGAATCATATACACGTTGTACTAGATTCCTTAGATTTAAACTCATAGTATTAAAGGATCTACTTAATTGCCCAAATTCGTCCTTTTCAATAGAATTGAGCGATTCTATTGACATATTTCCCTGCGCGACTTGATCTGCTGCCTTGACAATATTATGCAGTCGTCTAAGAGAGCGAGATACTATAACCCAGATTAACACAGCCGCTATTAGAAGTTCGATTAGAATAAAAATAATAATTTGAGTTGTAAGTCTTTCCACCAACATGTTAATCAATGAACTTGGCACTCCGATAAACATCATACCTATGATATTACCTTGTTTATCCTTGATTGGTTCATATATCGTCTGATTTATTACACCAACTACAACCGCTTCTCCAGTGTACGTTTTACCCTCCTTAAGGGTAACTTGTTCCACTTCAGGTGCCACAGTAGTCCCAACTGCCCGTGTCCCATCCGCTTTTTTAACGTTTGTGGCTATACGAGTGTTACCCTGGAAAATTGTCACATTATCATTCGCTAATTCCCCAATTTGGTCAACAATAGTAGTGTCATTTATGACATTTTCGCCCTTGTAAAGTTTGTTATCTTTAATCGACCACTCCCCTGGAAACGACTTATCGATAATCAATTTACCGAGTGCAAGATCAGACGGTAACTTTTCTTGGGCTACAGTAATAATCCCACTGCGAAAAGTGCTAATTGAAAATGCTGTAATCACTGAGGTTGCTAAAAATACTAAAAGCACAATGACAAGGACCAGTTTGCTTTTGATACTCAAATTAAATTCCACCCCTTCTCTCCAAAAGTTCTAGAACAGAATATACACATAGCTGGTAATAATAATTTTAATTTGCGAAATAATTTCATATTATTTAAATATTCAACGTTTCTCCTTAAAATCCTGCATTTACAATTTATTTTACATATTCAAACAAGAAGTGCCTAGAGCCTTGATTGTTGAATTAAGTCTTGAGGAGATGTTCCAAACCTCTACCGTGGTCGTCTAAGTCCTTTGAAGCTAGACATACTACTGCCCTTTATCCAAATCTAAGTAAAGGTGAGCCATAACACTTAAGCAGTGTTATGGCTCAATGGGGTGGAGATAATGAGATATCCGCGTAATCTTTAAAGGTAGCGAGAGTCCACCTGACTAAATTTATTTTCTGGTAAAGACAAGAGCTGATTTAGCGTTTCTAATATTTCTGGTTTGTCTTTAGGTATGTTTCCATTTACCCATGCAAAATTCGAGACATGATCACTGAGTAGTTGGAAAGGACCGGCTAAGTTAGCAACTAACAGATGAGTTTCTTCTAAGGCTTCATGGGGGGTAAGTAGGTGGAAGTGCCCTTGTAGATGATCTTCATAAAGAGGGGTTCCCTTCCAAGGAACATAAGTTCGTAATCTTACAAAGTCTGGGGTAAATGCATTGAGTACCCGGGCGCTTTCAATAGCATGTTCATATGTGCGTTCACGTCCACCAATCCCTATAAGGATATATTCGCTCAGTTCGATACCTGCCCCTCTCACCTTGAGGCCTTCTTCGATCATTTCTGCGGCTGTAAACCCTTTTCTAATTCTTAGTAGAACTTCGTCGTCTCCACTCTCCATTCCGGAGTGTATACGGGTCAAGCCAGCTGCTTTAAGACGGCGTAACTCCTTTAGACTTTTTAATTTGAGGTATTTAGCAGAGCCATAGACCGTCATACGCTTTAAGTAGGGAAACATTTCTTGGGCATAGCAAAGGATTTCTTCAAGCTGGTCTGTTTTCATTAATATCGTGTTCCCATCAGGAAAGAAGATCGATTGAACCTTTTCGCCATGATAATTTCGGGCTGTTTGAAGGTCTTCTTTAATATCTGATACGGGCCGAATTCGAAATTTCGTTGTTCTATACATACCACAAAAAGTACATTTATTATGGGGACAGCCAATAGTTGCTTGAATTAGTAAACTTTCGGCTTCACTAGGTGGACGATAGACGGTTCCTTCGTAACGCATCTTTTTAAGCTCCTCTCTAATGGACAATTCGCAAGCTCTAGCCCTTACAAACGTTATTTTAGTATTCTTTCTTTTGTTAACCAGATAGCTAATAATCTCCTGCATACCTTTGAAAATTGACGCCCAATGCGGTCCAAGTCATTTTACCGACGATTCCATCTTGTACCAGTCCCTTACTCTTTTGGAATGCAAGAACAGCCGCTCTAGTAAGTGGTCCAAAAACCCCGTCAATTTTCCCAGGATCAAAACCAGCCGCCAATAACATACCTTGTAATTTTTTGACGTAACCACCCGAAGAACCATCTCTTAATAAAGGACATTGTGATTGTCCATGGGTAAGTATGTGTTTATGCAAATTAGAGTCCTCCTTTTTTCTAGAATATGTCTGATTTCCTGCAATGTTAATTGTCCATGAAACAACGCACCTGTCCCCTTGTTTCTGCAATGTTAATTGTCCATGAAACAACGCACCTGTCCCCTTGTTTCGTGTCCCCTTGTTTCGGTTGATATATTCTAGTAAACTTGTATGTATCAATTTTGAAAGGTTTTGTTGTTGATGTTAGATATTGCAATCATAGGTGGCTTAGTTTTGGATGGTACAGGAGACACGTCCTGTCAAAATGACATTGGAATTAAGGATGGGAAGATTGTTGAGATTGCGAAAGGTCTATCAACTGACGCTAACTCCGTTATCGATGCCACTCATAAAATAGTTGCTCCAGGGTTTATTGATGTGCATAGTCATAGTGATTTGGTACCGTTTACGTCCGGCCCAATTCGCGAGAGTAAGATTAGACAAGGTGTAACAACAGAATTAATTGGACAGTGTGGTCTCGGCTCTGCTCCCTATACAGAAACGATGCTTGACTGGCGTAACTACCTAACTCCTATCTTAGGAAATGGACCACAAACCTGGAACTGGCCCAATTTTTCATCATTCTTGAGTGACTTAGAGAAAGCAAAAAAGCCGAACAATTATGCGGCTTTAATTGGACATGGGGCTGTTAGGGCCCAAGTTTTAGGGTTAAAAGATGTCCTTCCTTCAGAAAAGGATCTTACGAGGATGAGCATGATCGTGGACGAAGCTATGTCACAGGGTTCTCTAGGAATCTCCTACGGTTTAGCTTACTTGCCGGGAATGTTTGCCCCTAAACAAGAACTTGTCACTTTAAGTTCTGTAGTTGCCGCTCATAATGGCATCATGATGATTCATATTCGCAGCCACTCACGCCAAGTTCGTGAGGGAATGGCAGAAGCCATAGCTGTCGCCAAAGACTCCGGCGTTAAGTTGCAAATTTCCCATATGCGCTCCTACGCTAATCAAAAGTATGGCATTACTGGTCAGGAATTAATTGAAATGGTTGAACAAGCTAGGCTCGATGGTGTTGATGTCACTTTTGATGAGCACCCTTATCGAGCCGGTAGTACACTTTTATCTCAGATTCTACCCCCTTGGGCCAAGGAGGGCGGTGGTCCTGAAATTATCCGTAGGCTAAAGGACCCGCAACTGCGAACTAGGTTAAAGGAAGAATTAAAAGATAACGGACCCGATTACCTAGGTTGGGATAACTTTGTGGGAATGGTGGGATGGTCCAATATTATGATTAGTTCGATGTTTAACCAGCAAAACAAATGGGCTGAAGGCCAGACTGCGGCTCAATTAGTTAAAAAAACTGGTCAAAATCCAATCGAATTCGTTCATGAAATTATTGATCAAATCGCTGAACTATTGATTAGAGATGATTGTCGCTGTTCCATGGTCATGCATAATCTTTTTGCCGAAGATGATATTGTCGCTTTGATCAAACACCCATTGTGTCAAATAGGTTCGGATGGAATTCCTACGGGGAAACCACATCCCCGTTTATATGGCACATACCCTAAATTTTTGGGTGAATATGTTCGGGATAAAAAGCTGATGACTTGGGAACAAGGGATTAAAAAGATCACGGGCGACCCGGCTCGCAGGTTAAACTTAGCAAATAAGGGATTTGTTAAAACGGACTATTGTGCCGATCTGGTCGTCTTCGAACCAGAGAAAATTAATGCTCCCGAGGATTATAACAAGCCCTCCGAGTTTCCTATTGGGCTTAATTACACGTTAGTCAATGGACAAATCGTTGTGGCAAATGGTGAAATACTATCGTCAGAAGCCGGTAAAGTGATTCTTGCAAAACGCTGACTTGCGTCTTATGTTTAAAGAGCTTAGACGATTCAGTTGTGCCATCAAGTATACTTAAGTTTCCTCGACATAACGTGCAATAAAAGTACCAATAACCAAAGACCATACCGGTGCACTAATATTAAAGATCGTCATATCCGACACGGCGATAATCAACGTAAAGGCAGCACTTATTTTCATGGTCGGCTTCGAAAAGCCCACAGACAGACTATTTCCGAACACACCTAGAAGGGCAAAGCCAACAAGGATTGAAACAAAAGGCTTAGGTAAAATCTGAATCAAGGGTACCAGTTTCCATGCAAATAAACCGAACAGAAGGATGATGAAGCCTGAAACAACCGCTCCCATATATCGCTTCTCTTCCGGACCTGCCTCTTTATCCGAACAAATAGCTGACATCATTCCCGCCACATTGGCGGATTGTCCTCCAAAGAAACTCGTGAGGATCGAAAAAAGGCCACTTAAGGCTATGACCCGATTCACCGGGGGATGATAATCATTTTGTTCTAAGGCTCCAATTCCAACCGCTGCGTCATTGCTTAAAATAAGTAGGGCCAGAGGAATCGAAACGGAGATAAAGCTCATGACCTTAAATTCCGGAATTTGAAGAGTCGGAACCACAAACGACATAGACAATTGAGGGCTATTTAGGGGTTCTGTTAAAAGCAAGAGCAACATCCCTATTCCTATTGCCGCTACCATAGGAGGAACCCGCGTTCGAAATTTACTAAACATTAAATAGATCAGCAGGGAAACTCCGCCAATTAGTGGAAGTTGGTGTAAGGACGTAATAAAAATAACCATATACTTCATAATCATTCCCGCTAACATGACTGCAATGATTTGTTTAGGTACATAGTCTAGTAGTCTTGAAAAAATACCCAGATAGCCTATCAAGAGCATTACCATACCTGCCATAAGATAGGAACCAATCAGCTGGGAATAGGTAAATTGAACCGTAACGGTGGTTAGAAAAGCAACTCCGGTAATCGAGTGAGCTCCTACGATCGGCATTCGATAATAAAGTGGAATAAGAATACTAAAAATCCCGCCGAACACGTAGACTGAGAACATCCAAAGAATCGTCTGTGTGGTGGTAAAGTTACCCTTTGAGGCAGCTTCTAAAATTATGGCCGGTGGACCTGTTATTGCCAAAAGCCCAGAGGCAATTCCTGCCGAGATATTACGATAATCTAAATCGTTCAATCTACTCATACTTGAATCTCCCTACATTAATCTCCTATCGTTAACCTTGAAATAAGCCAACCCGTTCGGTTGGCTTATTTATGGTTAAGGAATGAGCCTTCTTTAATAAGGTCATTATAGGATTCTGCTGATCGTTTGCAAAGCAACTTCCATCGTAGATGTATCAAGCCTAGCATTCGACGTCTCAGGCTTAAACATCAGTGAAAATTCTTCACCGGTATTGGTTTTTTTCGCGGAATAAAAAGCAGTATCAATCGGTATAGCGCCTAAGTCGAGGAAAAATTGTTTACGATCATCGAGGTGTTCCTTGTTTTTTCTTGCTTCGAGGAATATCCCCTCAATCTCGGGATGTTTCTTTTCTAGGAGGGTACGGATTCGATGGAATAAAAAGACTCCGATTCCCCGGTCCTTATATTCAGGGGTAATACCAAGATGCTCTAAATAAGCCATCTTCACGTTTGGCATCCAATAAAAACAAGCTATTCCAAAGACTTTATTGCTTTCAATCGCTGTGATTACGTAGTATTTATTAGGTGCAATGTCTTGTGGTTTAAGTAATTTTTCTTTAATTTCTTGTTGAACCGATTCAGGGTATTCAAAGACTGAGCCCATTAGACGAATACCCTCTTGAGTATAATACTCGTTTGGCTCCTGGCCTTCAACAAATTTAATGTTATCGGAATCAACCTCAATGATATTTCCAAAATTATCCCGAACGATAATCTCCTTATGTATAATCATGGCCATATCTCCCGTGTGTGCAAAGGCTGCATTGGCCTCATCCGTATCAATATGAAATTCCGTGATCCCCTCGTCTACTAAACGGACTGTAACATCATGATAACAAACAGTTTTTTCCCCTTTAATCAAAATACTTACTTTATCCGATTCGGTGATATCTAACTTTTCAGCGTTCTTCCTCAGCATATGGACATGTGCTTTAGAAATAATACAGCCATGGTCCAGAACCACGACTCCTTTTGGCCCAATTAGCACTGCTCCAGGAGTATTCTCCAGCCTTCCAGAATCTCTAAGCGGTGCATTAATACCTAATGGAAATGTTTCTGTGCGCGATAATTCAACTTGGGTTTGGGAGCGTGCTGGTCCAATAATTCTTACTTGTTGCAAAACTCCCTTCGGCCCAACAACATTGACTGTCTCTTTAGCAGCAAATTGACCAGCTTGTCCTAAATCCCGTAGTACTGTAAGGGAACTTCCCTTTCCATATAAAATTTCAACATGTTCTTGGGAAAGATGGACATGGGCCCTAGAAACGCCTACCATAACTAGCCATTTCTTTTCACGTTTAAAGTCTACTTTTTTTACATCATTCATTTCCATTTCACTAGCTACCTCCAATATCGATTAATAAGTTAAGTACATCCTATTTTATAGTAAATAGGCATAATATGAAATCTTTTCCGGAAAGCTGTATCCCCAAAAAACAAATTCCCTTATAAACTACTCCGAATTCACTGGCCCCTTACTATCTTTGAGAACCTCTTCCTTCTTAAAGTCAACCACAACCCGGCTATCAAATGTACACAATCCAAGCAGGTGACACCTTCTACAAAATTGCTCTAAGATTCCAGATTAGTCTTGCGAGTTTACTTGCTGCCAACCCGGGCATTGATCCTATCACGAGGTTTGGTTCGTAGATGCCCTCTCGTTTAGTACTCTTTTGAATTTAGTCAATAAATACAACATCCGTGGGATTTGCATTTGGTACCTAGGTGCAGAGGATTCAAAAATTTATACAGAAATCCAAACTAAGTTCTAAGTGGGCCCTTCTCCCTCTCCCGGATATGGAACATGACTCTGCTTGATTTTACGAATACCACCGCGCGGGTCTTTAACATCCCCTTGATAGCGTGGAATGATGTGAACATGCGCGTGAAAAATTGTCTGGCCGGCAGCTGCCCCAATATTCATTCCAAGGTTAAATCCATCGGGCTGGAACCGCTTATTCAGTTCCTCTTTGACCTCTTCGCATAACTTCCAAAGACTTATCATTTCTTCTAAGCTTGCCTCAAAAAGATTTGTTAGGTGCCTTTTGGGGATAACAAGAACATGACCTACATTGACAGGGTATCTGTCGAAGAAGGCCTTAGATAGTTCGTTTTCCAAAAGGATTTCTGTCTTCTCTAATCTGCAAAAGATACATTGTGACATTCCTGTATTCCTCCCTCTCAAACTGCTCGAAGGTGAGACAAGTTACCGCAGCGAACTTGAACGCTAGGTGCAGGGAAGTTATTAACCCATAATTAGAGTATAATAGTTTTCTGAACGGTTGCAATAAAATTACTAAGAAGTGGTCATCCGATTAACAATGAAAAAACAGCCAGATTTCTGGCTGTTTCTATATTACTACTCGCTGTCTAGCCAGCTATAGTTCGGGGCATGCTTAACAAAATAGGATTAGCGTCATTTCTTATCTAAGCATTTGACTGTATTGCTCCCATCGGACAATACTTTACACATTGATTGCACTTGATGCATTTCTCCTCATTGACAATCGGTGCCTCAAAACCATTCTGTTCCAAAGCTCCCGCAGGACATACTCTAATAGAAGGACAACGATGATTTTGGGGACAGCGACTTTTCTGAACTGAAATTCTCATTTTTTTGATCCACCTCTTTAAAAGATTTCTTACCCAATCAATAATCCGCTTACTTGGCTGGCGCCCGAAGACACTGTCTTCGCACGTGTTAGCTTAGCGGAGCGAAGACACTGTCTTCGCACGAATTAGCCTTCTAGTTAGCCTTGGCGAAGGCGGCCGGTCGAATGCTAAGCCATCCATGGCGCATTCGACACTAGACACGTCCTGTGTCGTCGCCTCAGTTGCCCTTATACGCTGGCCACGACGATAAGCGGATGAGCTTATCGCCACACTGCAACTCACTACGCATACTCCAGCAGTGTGGATTGGCCGAGTGTCCCTGTAGCCAAGACTCGAACAAGGATGTTCGAGATTAGAGCGCCGCCATGGATGGCAAGGCGCCGTGATGGCGAGAAGGGACCTTCCAGAAAGTAAATAACGAAGTTTATACTTTCTGACTAGTATAAGAACA
>NZ_JYNH01000107.1 GCF_000960765.1 Desulfosporosinus sp. I2
CCTGGCCTAACAAAGTACCAACCAACTTTGAAGTAATAAGCAACACCACGAGAGCCTTAACATCTCCATATGGTCTCTTTCCTCTTAACGCTTGGTCGGTAATCATAGCTGACTTTGGGTCAATAAGAAGCGTAAGTAAAATTGAAGCAACCCCATTAATCATTCCAGATGAAGCAACAACCGCTAATCTATGTTCTGCCGTAACCAATGTAGCCGAATAACTTGCAGCAAGAACGCCAACCGTATATATTCCTGTGACTAATGAATTTAAAATTAGCAACCTCTTTGGGATCTCGCGATACCTTAATCTCTCCAACATCGTCTTTGAGGGTTTCGAGACACTTTTAACGATTCGCTTAATGTTATTTATCTGTAACGCTTCAACCACCAGCGATGGAACAGAACCCGTTACCTCTAGACGATTTACTGCTTTCTCAAATATTCTTAAAAAGGATGGAATTACAAGCACACCTATTAAAGTACCAATTGTTGATGAAAAAATTACTATATGCATATCCATTACTGGATTTAGCCCTTGAGCAATGCTGATTCCAATAATACCTGCAATCAATGGAGCTTGTAGTGTATTTGCAGTACGTGAAACAAGCGCAATGAGATTAAATAGAGAAAAGGATAATGCAACTTGCCCGCTCTTAACAGAATTCAGTCTCACCGAGTAAGCAAGGGTATCAACTAGATGGATGATAGACGTTAGAATAATCAATTCTACCAATGTTCTTTCCAATGACCCACAATCCTTTCTCCGAAATGGCGATTTCATCTAACGGTCCGAGGGTTTGCGACGTCGGGTTACTACATTCATATTCTCTCCGATGTTGAAAACCCTCTGTTCGGCGACGGACCATGCCCCATGATTCAGAGACGACCATGGACGGGAGTCCCTTTAACGTCCCCCTCGAACTGATTAATGAACCAAATATGAATAATGCGTATTTGTTTTGGTTCTACCATACTCCTACTTTAATTTCTTGTCTCTTTAGAGGTTTTTCTTCATGCAAACACTGTTAGTATTTTCTGTATATGGCTCATAGTTAGCTATAGTACAATATCCACAACTCTTATATAAATTAATTGCTTCATGTTGCTTTATCCCTGTTTCCAAAACAGCATATTTATAGCCTCTGCTTTTAGCTATTTCCTCTAATTTGCTTACTATTAGTTTTGCTAATCCCTGTCCTCTTTGGTCATTTACAACAAATATTCGTTTTAATTCAACAGAGTTACTATCCTGTTCTTTAAACGCTCTGCATGCAACGGGAATTTTATTTCGATATATAATTACTACTTCATTTATTTGGGCAACTCCGTTATGTTTTTCATACTGTTTCTGTAATTCTCCATATCTTTTATCAAGATCATCATCTAATAAACTTATTAGCTTTACAAAATCATCATTCTGGCTATTTGTCTTCAGAATATCTACGTTCATCTTCGACTCCTCCAAATCAAAAATATTAATTCAGGGATTTAAGAAATGCCTAAAAGAAATGCAAATTAAAATAAATTCTCAAATATTTTAAAGGAAATGTGAATTTCTGTAATAGTTTATAGCAATATTAAATTAAAAGAGCAAAAGATTCACTCCAGAAACCACCGCGCCAGCGGTTTAGTGCTATCCTACTAATGTGCATTAATATAATTCCAACAACGTTCCCTTTCGAATCCGGGCAAGGATGCCCGTCCTCCTGCATGGTCTGTCGCCTAACGTCCCGAGGGTTTGCGACGTCGGGTTACTACATTCATATTCTCTCCGATGTTGAAAACCCTCTGTTATACGCCGTACCGGCAGATTCCTCTTCTAAATTCCGAAACCAAAATACTCTAAGAGTCACAAATGTAATAGTTGAGCAATGTTTTCCCCAAGGATTCGGTCCTTTACGTAATTATCGTGAGTTACCCTTTCAACTGTTTCCCTAGCCAGTAATGGATCACCGTAAGGAGCGTCCGAACTAAAAAGGGTACGTTCTGGTAGTCCTTTTATAGCGAATGAAACCACGAGAGTCGAAAATGTTCCGGATAGGTCCAAATACAGATTTTGATTCTCTTTCGCTAGTTTAATAGTTTCTAACCAATTAGCTCCGCCTAAATGTCCTAATATAACTGGAATATTGGGAAATTGTTTTGCAAGTCTAGCAATAGTTTTGATGTCATTCAAAGTTAATGGCGAAAATGTATGAATCCATAAAGGAAGGTTGCCAAATTCCATATCGGCCGCAAAAACTGGTTCTAACAGATGCACTTGCCCTGGGGCTAAAGTGAATTCACCAAGGCCACGAAATTTGTTAGCAATAACTCTATCTTCAATCCACCTTACGGTTTCATCGGGTGATAATCCTATCGGGATCGCCCCGAACCCAATGAATTTGGTTGGATTCTCATCTATTACCTGTACCTGTTCTTCGATGGATTTGATTCTTGCATCTAAGGGGTTTCGCTTTCCCGATATAATCTCGTTGAGAATAGCCATTTCTTTTTCGAAAGAATCAAGATCAACGGCAATTTCCGGATGTACTAGTGTGGAAAATAATATTGTTTTCTCGACACCAGCTTCGCCCATTAAAGTAAGTTGTTTTTCAATTGGTAATATAACGTGTTGGTGACTATCAATAATCATGGCCCATTTCCGTCCCTTCGAAGAGGTTTAAATTTGGTTTCTCGAAATTAAATATGCGTTGTTGTAGTTGCAACCGTAATATTTGTAATATTTCAATCTGTTTTTCCACTTCTTCTAATTTAGTCTTATAAGCGTTTATAGCCTTTTTACATAGTGGCTGTTGATCAGATATTGACACAGGACAATTAATAATCTGAGCAATTTCGTTGTTACTAAGTCCAAGCCCTAAATAGAGCTGGATTACTTTAACTCGTTCTACCGCAGATTCGTGAAAATTACGATAGCCGTTTTCTAATCGCTCCGATTGCAAAAGTCCTTTTACCTCATAATAGCGCAAAGAACGAACACTTATCCCTGTTTGACCAGATAATTTGCTTATATTCAATTTCAATATACCTCCCTTCTGTTGGACATTATAAAGTATAACATTGATGTTAATGTCAAGTTTTTAATAGGAAGGTTGGCACTACAAAGATGATCCAAATAAGTTCAATCCCAGTGTGCTTAAATACTATAGGCACAAGCCGAATAACTAAATTTAGACCCAGGTATGTCGTAGAACGTTTCGAGGGTTTGCGGCGCGTCCCAACCGCTTTCATCTTTGCAAAGTGTCGCAAAACCTTTGTTATGCGGAGTGTCCAGCTTATTAAACATACTTGCATTCAACATACTCTTCACCTCATTATATTACCACATCATTCCATTTCCAACTCTTCTATGTGGGTAAAAACGGGCATACTACTTATTGAACGAATATGTAGAAGGTGATAAGATATGGATAAAGAGGATCAAGAGGTTAAGGAGGGGGAAAATATGAGCGCAATTGCCAAAGAAGAAAGCTATAAAAAATTGTCTTTAACCCCCAAGAAATTACAAGAGATAACAGTTCGTCCTGCAACAATCAAAGATGGTAAACTATTATTTGACAAGAATGACAAGGATCACCGTTACATTGTTGAGGGAGAATAATAGAATCATTGATGGATAAATTTATTTTAGGTACGATCTTTTGGCTAAATATTGGATATCAAGATATTCCTGCTGAATCAAAAATTAGACCTGCTATTATTGTGGGTTTAGGCAACAAGAATTTATTGATTTTAGTTGCAACTACTTCAGTACCCCCAAATGATCCACCAAAATACTTCGATCAGTTTAAAATTCCAATTCTCAATTGGCGTAGATCTGGATTACTGAAACCGTCGTGGGTTCAAGGATTAAAACTAATCCATCTAACAAGAGAACAGTTACGGGCTTTAGTTCAGGATGAGGATTTTATTGGGCGCATGGTCTCACATGATTTCAATTATTTAGTTGGTGAAATTGAACGAATTCACAATCATTAGACCTCCCCGTGAGGTCTTTTTTTCATTCATATCAACATTCATATCTACAGACCCCATATACAACATCGATATGGACATTCCGCATAACGTTCTGGGGATTCCCGACGCGCCATATTACGTGCATTTTGGCCAAGTGTTGGGAATCCCCTGTTAGACGCTGTGCCGGTTAAACTTGACCCAGACTTCTTATTATATCGTTCGGATCACCTCAAATTAGATTTGAAGCTCAGTCTTAAACACGATAACTGCTCTTCCTCCAATTTTTACTTGTTGGGGTTCTCCCTTGTTTAAAATGACTGTGACGTTCACTAGGCCACTTCGTCCAATAGCGTATCCTTGTTCACCATTAAAGGTAAAAATAGAATCATTATGTTCAACCAAACCGTGCTTTATCAAATAAGCACCAAGTGGACCATGTGCGTTTCCTGTTACCGGATCCTCATTTACACCTATGGCTGGTGCAAACATTCTTCCATGAGTCAAAATTTCCTTTTGTTCTGAGTCCATTGTAAATACAAAGAATCCATTACAGTTAATCGTCTTACTGATTTGAGCTAAAGCAAGCAAATTCGGGGAAAGGGCATTTAATTTACTCCATTTATTGATCCCAACCATAACTTTGGAATGTCCTGTAGAAACAATTTGAATTGGGCATCGCTGATCAATGTCGTCCTCTTTTAACTCCAGAGCATTAACAATTTTCGCCCTCTCTTCAAAAGCAATTGGTGGATAAAATTCGATTCTACCTTGGGTCATAACTATGGAATAATCGTTTCCTTCTTTGATTATTTCTACAGGTAAGATCCCAATTCCGATCTGATGGAAAACTGTGGAGGAGTTTAACTTGTGTTCTATGGCCCGAACATAATGAGCAGCAATGGTGGCATGTCCACACACCGGAACCTCGGTTTTTGGTGTAAAAAACCTAATCTTTATCTCATGATCATTCCCATCCGGCGAAAAGATGAATGCCGTTTCGGAATTGTTCAATTCTCTGGCAATGTGTTGCATTTCTTGGTCGGAAAGTCCATCTGCATTTAAGACTACACCAGCTGAATTACCCTTAAATTTTTCGGTTGTAAAAGAATCCACCTGACAAACCTTCAATGTTCTCAAAGGAAACACCCTCCTTTCTCCAAAACTTAGGCATGGCGTCTAACGTTTTGAGGGTTTGCGACGTCGGGTTACTACCCAAAATGTCATCTCCGATGTTGCAAACCCTCTGTTATGTGATGTTGCCGCCCCCAAATTCAACAGTTTTCATTGCTTTTGATAGTTCTTAAACTTCAATATCGTTTTACTAATAATAAACGTCGCAACATAAGGAAAGGATCCCACCATAATAACAAAGTGTGCCAATTGGTAAGGTGGTCGGCTCCATATATCATAAGTATTACCTTTTGAGATCAACGGTCTAAGGAAAGACTCAATTATGTCGTTTGGCAACACCTCTGCCAAAGCGAAAAGAGCCATAGAAATTATAACTACAATTCCGATCACAAAGTACATCGACAATTCTACTTTTTTGTACTCGCCATTCAATGCTGCAAAAACCCAAACGCTTAAAAATGACACCCCTGTTAATACCATTACGGCTATGTAGCCATAAAAATCAAACCGGACATACTTCATCTCGGCAATCATAATCGCAATACTTGCAAACGGTAGGAGCGTGAGCATCAATATATAGTTTAAAATACTTAGAGGAGTTTTCGATAGATACCCGGAAAGAAAAATGATTAGACCATCTAGAAAAATCATTCCACATAAACCTCCCTAAACATCTCCTGCCCCTTTCAAACAATTTCATTCATGCCGGCCAAGAGAGCGGCAATGTCACATAACGTCTCGCGTATTCCCGAAGTCTGGTTATTACATTCATATCCTCTCAGATTTTGGGAATACGCTGTTATACGACGTGTTGTGCCCCGTGATTCAGAGGCGGACAGGACGTCCGCCCCTTATATATCTACGTCTTTGCTGTAAATTATTATTCAATTATAAAATCCTCGGATTTGAAATTACTATAATATAAAATTTATTCCGCGCCAAGGATGGCGCGGTCTTTGCACAACATGTCGTATAACGATGGGTTACCGACCTATGTCGCAGATCCCTCCAAATTAGCAGATATCTGCGATACATGTCAGATATATCCCCTTTATTCTCCGGGGCTTCCTCCTTTTGTGGTAATCCAATCGAAGGGACTTTTAATCCGTCGGATATCCTTCTCATTCACATGAGTATAGATCTTATGTTAAGCTTTACATAAGATTTATTAGGACAAGCAAGTAGTTATGAAAAGTATTATCCTGAAAGCCGCATAAAATAGGCTTTTATAGCAAAATAGCTTTGCATAATACCTTAGATTAGATATGCGTAAGTCTCAATATTTTAACTCCCAAGAATATTAAATGTAGGTATTCTTTGGGCATAAATGAAAATAACCACCATCATCATGGACAAGTAGCACCGATATAAATGATGGATGAAGATTATGGAGATTATGGCAAGGGTCAGGTGTAGAATATTATGTAAAGTTTTTTGGGCCTAACGGGTATATTTATGCTAACTTTAGCCTCTGACTTTACATAACATTTTTCTTGTCATAATAGATCTCAGTAGTCTTCGAACTCATATGGCCTAATAATTCTTGAATATACCGTAAATCAGTTCCACCTTCCAAGAGGTGAGTAGCAAAAGAATGCCTTAATGATATCCACGTAATTCAAGTTCCTTACGAACCAAAAGGAGTAGTTCCGACGATCGATCAGACACATAGGGCAAAGACTTTATCGTTTCCTTCGCGAACTTAGATAAGTTATCATCTCCAATATTTGTCATATCACTTAATCTATTCTCATGTGGAGCCAAAAAATCCGGACAACCCTCTTTACTATTGCTAAATTGTTCAGTCTCAAATGTGAAGTTACTATCTTTAGCTAGGCTAAATGATTTGAAAGTAGCTTCCTCTACAAAAACGTGTGTTAAATACCTAACCGTCTCCTCAGTATAGGGTACTGTCCAATATCTGTCAGTAGGATACCAACGTCTCCCCTTAATCGTTTTGATCTTACTCACTTGGTCTAGTGAAAAGGGGCTAGAAAAACTAATCCGGAGTTCTTTATTATTCACATTTTGAATAAATATGGGCAATTAGCTCGCCCCTTTCACTCTTGAGCGCTAGGTTATGCAGTTAAATTCCACATAGTTTTATCAACTCCTTCCCAACAGTAAAAAAATAGATTAATTTTTCTAATTATGTACAAAGATCCCAAAGACGATTCCCCAAGGTCATGTTCATTTTTGTAGACAATAAGTTAAAGGGGCTGTAACCTTTTGTTACAACCCCTTTATGTTAGGAATTCCCAATAATTCAAGGATTTTTTCCCACTTGAAGGGGAAAATACTTAATTTTTGGGATAGAACACCACGAAATATTGATTAAAGCAATTACGATTATACACAGGTTTTCCACCAGAAGTTTGTATTCTATGGAACAGGATAACGGATCCCTTGGTCACTCTTCGTTCTCATCCCATTCCAACGCTTACCTCTGACACCTCGAACAATAGACCGTCGTCCGCCCAGCGAGACGAATACGTTCTAACGTTTGTCCACAGACTTTACAAGGTTGTCCGCCCCGCCCATAAACTTGTAAATCCTGCTCAAAAAAACCTTTTTCCCCATTGGCATCCCGATAATCTCGAAAGGAAGTGCCTTGGGCATCAATACCTGCTTGAAGAATGTTTTTAATGGCTCGATGGAGTATTGAAATTTCCAGCTTGGATAGGGTATCAACTCCGCGTTCGGGTGATATTCCAGCTTGGAAGAGTGATTCATCTACATAAATGTTGCCCAAGCCTGCTAGGACATGCTGATCTAGCAAAGCCGCTTTAATAGAAAGTTTCTTTTTTCCGAAACGTTCTTTCAAAACTTCTGGTGTGAACTCTGCCTCTAAGGGTTCAGGACCTAGTTTGCCTAGGGAAGATCCGCTCAAGCACAACGGGGTGGGTATGGCTTGAATACGCCCAAATTTACGCGTATCTGAAAAATGTACTTCTCCTTGTTCTAAACGAAAAACTACATGTGTATGCTTTTCGGGTTCTTTCGTTTCCGAGTAATAATTTAAACGTCCAGTCATTCTCATATGCGCAATCAACGTCAGATCCTTATCTAAACGGATTAAAAGGTATTTTCCACGCCGATCTATCGTCTTAATTTGTCGGCCAGTGACTAAAGTCTCAAACGACTGATCTTCCCATCCGCAGACAGCAGATGACCAGATTAGCCTTATTTCTTCAATTCTTAAATCTGTCACACGTTCGGCTAAAGTTCTTCTAATAGTTTCAACTTCAGGAAGTTCTGGCATGTTTCTTTCCTCATTCCATAATAATCATTTTCACTTGAATACGAAATCAATTTACGTTTTAAGGCATTCTATTCGAAAAGAACCTGTATTACTGGTTTTTGTATCAATACATCGCATAATGCCCAATATTTTACATCCAACTATACCACCTTAACTACTTTCAATCAAACGAGCGAGGCTTAATACCTTTTCAAGCGTGACTGCATAAGTAATTTCAGCAAACTTTCAGCTAAGGTTCAGCGTAGTTTCAGTTTCGTATAGTAAAGTAAAGTAACATAGGCTTAAAATCAAATAGATTAGGGAGGTTTAAAAATGAACATATCTTCAGTTTCTTCGACATCTAATAGTACTTATACTTCTGGTAATGATAGTGATGTAACCCAACTTTCAAATCGACTAAAATTACTTCAGAGCCAAATAGACACTGAAAATCAAAGCAAGGATGATGCTAAAACAAAACAGGAGAAAATCCAATTACTCCAAACTCAGATAATACAAATTCAAGCCCAAATACAAGCAAAGCAATCCAGTCAAAATAGCAATAGTAATAGTAATAGCAATAATACACAAGAAACAACGACTTCAATTGTTTCAAGCGATAACATAATTGATATTCAAGCTTAACTTACAATACATTTAATGACGTTGATCTCTGAATCATAAAGCCAAAGTGCCGACCGCTATAAGCTAGCTGGTCGGCACATGTTTGTCTCACTGAAGACAAACCAAACAACCTATATTCGTTGCTAATTCCGGGATTAGTACTAGCACCAAACTTAAGATCTTTAATTAAATCTACTGTTCGGGATAACGCAGTTATGCTTAACCACATTGGAGTCTATGTATAGCCGCACCTTATTCCATCGGCTTAAACGGTTGCATATCGTACCAATTCGGTCCCACCTTACATTCTACTGTCATCGGAACCGACAGTGGGAAAGCATTCTCCATTTTATCTTTTAGCACCTTGGTGACAATCTCCAAATCTTCTGGATCCACTTGCAACAATAATTCGTCATGTACTTGAAGCAGAATATCCGCCCGAAAGGGTTTCAATCCTTCGGCCACTTTAATCATGGCCAATTTCATGATATCCGCGGCTGTACCTTGTACCGGTGTGTTCATGGCAATCCGCTCTCCAAACTGGCGCTGGACCCGATTAGAATGAAATAACTCCGGAATGCGCCTTAGGCGATTTAACAGAGTGCGAACTTGCCCTTCTTTTTTGGCCTGTGTGACGACCTCTTCTAGGTACCGTTTGACTCCACCATAACGTTTAAAATACTGCTCGATATAGAACTTCGATTCCTTGCGGGGAATTCCCAAGTCCCTTGAAAGACCAAATTCTGTTAATCCATAGACCAATCCAAAATTGACGGCCTTGGCACTTCGGCGCATGTTCGAGGTCACTGCATCGAGTGAGATACCAAAGACTTCTGCTGCGGTTCGAGTATGGACATCCTGTCCCAATGCAAACGATTCACAAAGAAGAGGATCTTGAGAATAGTGGGCTAAAATTCGAAGCTCAATTTGAGAATAATCAGCCGATAGAAGCACCCATCCAGGTTCCGTAGGATGAAAGACTTTTCTGAGTTGCCGTCCCTGTTCCAGTCGAATAGGGATGTTTTGTAAATTGGGTTCTGTACTCGACAATCGACCGGTTGTTGTTACGGTTTGTTGAAAGGTAGTATGAATCCGGCCATCCTTCACTTGAGCGAGTAGACCATTTACATAGGTAGACATCAATTTATTCAGCTGCCGATAGTCGAGAATTTTAGCTACGACGGGATGAGCTAAGCGAAGTTCTTCCAACGTCTCTGCATCCGTGGAATAACCCGTCTTCGTCTTCTTGGCCGTCGGTAGGCCTAACTTCTCAAATAGAATGGTTCCTAACTGTTTTGGCGAATTAATGTTAAAGGTTTCTTCAGCTAGGGCATAAATGTCCTGCTCTAACTGTTTTAGAGTCAGACTTATCCCTTCACCAAAAATTGTTAATTGCTCGGTATCCACAGCTATTCCGTGCCGTTCCACTTGCGCGAGCACCAAGCATAATGGTTCTTCAATATTATGTAATAGTTTTGAAAGGCCAAGTGTGTTAATTTCTTCTTCAAACTTGGGGGCAACTTGAGCTAGAGCAGCCGCTTCTTCGGCAACGTTCTCAAAAGCCGCTTGATTCGGAACATATTCTTTAACTAAATCCAGGGAAGCAAATTTAGGACGCGAGGATTGAATCAGATAGGATGCCAAGCTTAGATCTAAGGCTAGACCCTTCAAGGTTACTCCTTCGTTGGCGAGCAATAAGGCTACAGTTTTACTGTCCGCTAACGTTTTCGGAACCTCTTCACTCCCCATCAATTTCAGCCACGCCTCGTAAACCTGCGCGGATGCCTCCTTACGAGTTAGCGTAAACGTCTCGCTTAGGGTCGCCACTCCCCATTCTAGCCAACGTCCCCCTTGTAAGCCGGTTCCCTCATATCGGCAGGCTATCGTGAGTGGGGTGTTATTGGCCTGCCACTGTTCGATCTGCGCAACCCACTCCTCGTCTGTCATGGAACGTTCGGGCCAATCTTCTAACAACGCTTCCTGACTCTCACTAAGGGGGCCTTCGTCGTCCTTATGACGCTCATGCCACAAACGAGTCACATTCTTAAGGTCATATTTTTGCAAGACAGGAAGCACTTTAATAGCTTTGGAACGGTGATAAACAAAATCGTCGCTGGAAAACGCCAGCGGAACCTCCGTCAACATTGTCGCTAATTTTTTACTGAGGATTGCCTGTTCAGCATAGTCCTTTAAATTACTTTGTACTTTTTTCCCGGATACTTTATCCGAATTCGCCAGAACGCCCTCGACCGTCTCAAATTCCCAAAGTAACTTTAGTGCGGTTTTTTCTCCGATTCCTGGAACCCCAGGTATATTATCCGAGGTGTCACCCATTAGACCCTTGAGATCTATGATTTGGGAGGGTCGCAATTGGTAACGTTCCCATAAGGTGGTTTCGTCATAACGTTCAACTTCACTAATTCCCTTTTTAGTCAGGAAAATATTTGTCCTAGCGGATATGAGTTGCAGGGCATCTTTATCCCCTGTATAAATTTGAATCTCCATCCCCTGTGCTTCAGCTTGTTTAGTGATTGCGGCTATTAAGTCATCCGCTTCATAGCCTGCCAGTTCGAGCATGGGTACATCCATTTCCGTTAATATTTCTTTAAGGTAATCAAATTGCGGACGCAGTCCTTCTGGAGTTTCTTTGCGCTGCGCTTTATACCCAGCATACTGTTCAATGCGAACCGTTGCCTTGGTTTTATCGAAAGCTACCACCCAGTAATCTGGGTGTTGCTCATGTTCTAATCTAAAGAGCATTGTTAGAAAACCATGCAAGACATTCGTTGGTCGCCCATCTACCGTGGTTAGTGGCGGGAGAGCGTAGAAGGCTCGATTTGCAAGGCTATTTCCGTCTAATATCACCATCCGCGGCATCATGAAAACCTCCATTCTTTCACAGTTAACTATATCATACCCGCTACTTTCTAACAAACATTCAAGGTGCTTCAATAAACTGCCGAAATCATGAATTTGAACAGCTAAATAATTAAATTACATTGCAAACCCCGATCTTTAGGATTGACTACCATAGTATACATTGGTATTATTTAGTAGTTGTTATTACCTGTCCTTAGTCAAAGTAAAGGCTTTATTTGCTTAGTGAAAAGAATATCAAGATAGTTCAGCCATATCAGCTTTAGTTTTGTAATTCATAATAAGGAGGAGCCATATTATGTCCGATAAACAGGTTCGTTTGCTCATGGTGCTGACTAGTCTTCTTTGGTCTGGCGCATTTATAACTGGAAAATTCTCCGTGCAAGAGTTTCCACCGTTTTCCCTGACTTTCTTTCGTTTTTTATTCGCATTGCCTTTTATCTTTACAATCTTATACGTCAAAGAGCCCAGAAACCTTTTCCCGCGCGGTAAGCAGTGGCCTGCACTTATCATACTTGGATTTGTTGGCACTTTTTGTTACCACGCCCTATTCTTTACGTCCTTAAACTACACCACGGCGATCAATTCGTCACTGATCGGAGCAACAAATCCAATGGTTACAACCCTTCTAGCTACAATGTTCATGGGTGAACGATTAACTCCTTTGAGAATATTTGGCATCTTTCTATCGTTCACAGGTGTCTTTCTCTTCATTACAAATGGGGATTGGCAATTAATCTCCCAATTTCAATTGAATCATGGCGATTTTCTGATGCTGCTCGGGGTCTTTTGCTTTGCGGTTTATTCCCTACTTAGTCGTCACTATATGAAGCAATATCAACTAACCCCATTCATGGTCACAGCATATACGTTCTTGATCTGTGTTGTTATCTCCATTCCTTTTGTCTTGTGGGAAAACCCTTCCACCTATCTATCAACAACGACAGCTAGAGGATGGCTTTCCATTTTATATATGAGCGTGTTTGCTTCCGTATTGGGCTACCTTTTTCAGGCGATTGCCATTCAACGTATTGGGGCTCCTCGCACAGCCGTTTTTATTAATCTGGTCCCTATTTTTACGATTATCCAGTCTGTAACCATTTTAGGTGAGTCAATCACACTTATTAAATTGATGTGTGCTGCCATTGTCATAACAGGTGTTTATTTGGCAACGCGACAGGAACCGAAAGTCAATCTTCTGAAAAGTTCATAATAAATTGTTTGTGTTACGACTAGTTCGGAGATAAAGGACGGTAAATATTATAGACACACATGAGCCTTTCACACTTTTTTTGTGTGAAAGGCTCATGATTTTTTGCTGAAAACGCAAAACATTCAGCATTCTTTCGGCAAACTATCATGTCTTCTCAGAATCCTGTGCTACGTATATATGGCCGTAAAACTTTGTAATTTCTTTGAAATACAGGAATCTTCTTAAAGTTATGTTAAAGAAGCCAGAGCTTGTTTAAATATGTCTTAAGATTGACCCGAAGGAGCAGTTTGATTGCCATTTGGTGCGACGTTTTGTCCATTTGTTCGATCTTTTGGTGGTACAGTCCTAACAATTTCGTATAAAACCTTAATAAGGGATACGAACAAAAATACATTTAAGAGAGAAGTAACTATGAGGATCGGGCTATATGAAATTGAATTTATACCACTGAGCGTCTCATAGAGAACAAAGTGAGTATTGATGTAAATAGTCGTGCTAAATCCTGCAGCCAATAACATCAGCCGTTTATCCCTAAGATAGATAAACGATAAAATCGACAGGGCTACGGCCGGAAACAAATATCGTTCATGCATTCTAGTTGAAAACGTGAAGACACCGACGATCAAAAGGAGTGCAATTACTGTAGTATATTTCTGGTTTTCCCTTTAATATATAGAACCCACGAAACGGCTGTAATCAAGACAATAGACAGCATCCCCCAGCTATGATAGCTAATCCCTAATACTGTTCCTGCATCCGATACAAAATTCTTTCCCAGCAAACTAAAAAAGTTAAAGGCATTGACAGAGGCATAGGGATATTCCCCTAAAGTACTTGAAAAGAGTTTGAATATCCACAGCCCATTCATGTTCCAGGAGAAGGGTAGTACAATCACTATGGCAGTAAATAGGCCTGAAAGCACAACCTTTATCCAGCTCTTCATCGATTTTTGCCTAATTAATTCAAAGAAAATCACAGGGAGAAAGATTATCCCTTGCGGCTTCATAAGAACAGCTGACGTAAACATAACTGTCGCAAGACCCATCTTCTTCTCTGAAAGCAAAACAATCGCCGAAACAATGATCAACGTGAAGAAAGAATCCACCTGATCCCATACGGCAGAATTTATTAGAATAGCCGGGTTGAACGTGTAAAATGCGCCTATAAGAATACTAATTTCTAACGAAAAATAGTTTTTAGCAAGTTTATAGAGCAGAAAAGATGTTGCAATATCTGCCAAAATGGATGGTAATTTTAGGAGTAATGTGTAATAGGGACTCAGAAGAGGGAGACTTCCCATTTTGCCTAGTAGAAACAAAACATAGATATATAGTGGTAAAAAAGAAACTGCATAGGCAACAATTTGAGGAACATAATTGTTAAACTCGACTCCGGTTTTGTCGATTCCTCTTTGTTTATTTAGTTTTCTTTTGTCCTCTCAAAATCCTAATAGAAAGATAAATCCCCGAAATGGTCAGGACAATCATGCTAATCGCCGCAAGATCTATCACCCATTGGATATTCAGATTACCGAGTTTTCCCGCATGCAGCCCTTTTACGAGTCCCATTAGACCATTTCCTGCTTCTTGTTTTCTTGAACCTTCACTTTTTAGATCAGTCACTTCGGATTGATTTCCCCCTTCTAAACTTGAACTCAAAGTATTGGCGGGCACTGAGTTCTGACTTATCGAACTTTGATTTGCTGTTGATATACTCTGATCTGCTGTTGATGTACTCTGATCTGCTGTTGTCGATCCTTGATCTGCAGTTGTTATACGTTGAGTCTCTGACGAAGTAAACCGAGAATTCTTTTCGATAATTGGGGCTCTTGATTCCATTCCCATCAGTGAAGGATGCGCCAGCATTAATCCGGTTACTGCCTCCATCAGAATTATGATTGAAGTGATTAACCCTATCCATAAATGTAAATTGCGCATTTTACGAAACATCTTGTTTTTCTCCCCTATTCTCTAAAAATATTTAACCAAAAACTAATAAACGACTACCCGTAAAATTGATGACCAAGCTTACTCCCGTGGCCAGCAATTTGCTGACGAGTACTGACCAAACGAGCTGGTCATGAAAGTAAACCAACAATCCATATGTGATTGATAGGGTACAAAGGTTTAATGCTAAAAATCGAATAAGTTGTCTGGGGGATCGACGTTTTGCTTGGAAAGTCCATTTCCGGTTCAGTAGAAAGCTGTTGAGAATTCCGCAAGTGTAGGATACAACTTGCGCTAAGAGCAACAGAACTCCGAGATGAGAGAGCAGCGCAAATACCAAAAAATCAACTCCTGTATTGACTGCTCCCACCAGACAAAACCTAAAAAACTCAAGTGGTCTTTTCTTCACCATACCCATCTTAGACAACCTTCTTTACTGTCCGTTCCCTTTTCGCTGTTCGCTCCTTTTTAATCATCCCGTAGCATTCGCTTACAATATAGAGAGGGCGCTCTCTTGCCTCATCATAAATTCGTCCGATATATTCTCCAATAATCCCCATCATCGTTAGGAGCATCCCTGTCAATATAAGTTGGAAGGAGATTACCAGATTCCACCCAGCGATTACTGAAGCGGTAAAAACCTTAAAAAATAGCATAGCCATCAAATAACTGAAACCAAATGTGATGAGTATGACCCCCGCATAATTAGCCAATTGGAGGGGCTTAACGGAAAAAGAAGTAAGGCCATCTAAACTGAGCTTGATCATTTTTTTCAGGGGATATTTTGTCTCTCCAGCTAATCGTTCATCTCGTTCATACTCAATGGCTGTTTGCTGGAAGCCTACCCAACTCACCAGACCGCGCACGTATCGGTTTTTCTCTGGCAGTCGTTTCAATTCCTCGCACACTCTG
>NZ_JYNH01000108.1 GCF_000960765.1 Desulfosporosinus sp. I2
CTGCGAAAGAAATAAACCCCTTGCCATAGGACAGGGAGAAACAGATAAGTGCAGTTAAAGCTAAAAGCCAGAAGAAGAAATTCCTTGTGTCTTCTTCGGCGATCAGCTTGTATTCCCCAGACAGCCTGAGCGAAAATACCAGCAAACGGTCCCACGGACATGAGAAAACCAATTTCAAGAGTATTTAAATTTGAATGAGCAAGAAATAATGGCAAAAAGGGAACATAAATTCCCACCGCAGCAAAATAAAAGATATAATACCCCGCCATCACAGAATCCCGTTTCATTTCAAGTCTCTCCTCTACATTCTGGCGCACTATAAAGAAAACTTGGCTGGCGCCCACGAAAACACTGTTTTTGCACGGATTACTCTTCTTGCAGACACTGTCTTCGCACGAATTAACCTTCTAGTTAGCCTTGGCGAAGGCGGCTGCCTTAGTTGCACTGGCCACGACGATAAGCGGATGAGCTTATCGCCACACTGCAACTCACTACGCATACTCCAGCAGTGTGGATTGGCCGAGTGTCCTGTAGCCAAGACTCGAACAAGGATGTTCGAGATTAGAGCGCCGCCATGGATGGCAAGGCGCCGTGATGGCGAGAAGGGACCTTCCAGAAAGTATCTTACGTAAGTTATACTTTTTGATCAGTACAAAAAAGGCTAGGGGTAATCCCTAGCCTTTTAATAATTATTTTCTAGTAACGACGCATAGATTGAAAGCAATCGCGGCAATACACAGGTTTTTCACCTGAAGGTTGAAACGGAACTTCTGTCTCTACTCCACAACTTGCACATACTGCGGGAAACATTTGACGTTGTGGACGACTACCATTACTACCAAATCCACCGCCGTGGCCACCACCTGATTGTTGCTTACGGGCTTGGCGACACGCTGGACAACGAGTTGGATCATTTTCAAATCCTTTTTCAGCGTAAAAATCCTGTTCACCGGCCGTAAAAATAAATTCCTGACCGCAATCCCGACATGTTAGAGTTCTGTCCTGAGCCATACTAACTCCTCCTTATTAGGTGTTTCTTGTACGCATTGGATCCTCCGCAAATTATCATCCGTTGCACCAAATAAGGTCCGAAGTATGGATTCCAATTTTGATAGGCCCAAGTCTTAACAAGCACACGGTCAGTATAGCAGAGCACATGCTCAGAAGCAAACAAATTTTAATGAAAATTTACAATATCGACCGCTCCATTAGCAAGAATTTTCCTTAATTCCCTTTTCTCCATACCTTGAGCTAGTGCGATACTTAAAAATAAGCGAACTTTCTCAGTGGACAAATCTGCTGAAAACCAGGCTCCTACTCGTTCTAGATCAGCCCCACCACCCGGATATCCATAGACCGGTGCTGTTCGTCCAAATAAACAGCGCGAGGTGATAACGACCGGAACTCCTTTGGTGACAAGTTCAGATATCTCCTTCATCAATTGAGGTGGTAAGTTACCTCTTCCGAAGGCTTCAATGACCATGGCATCCATATTTTGGTGAGCTATCCTCAAAATTTCCGGAGACATACCCGTAAAAGCTTTACAAATTGCAACGTTAGCTAAGCTGTTTGGCACTCCAAGTTTAACCGTGGGTTCCGGTTTGCGATGCCAAATGACCTCCCCATTATCAATACTGCCTAGGGCCCCAATATCTCCAGAATCAAAAGCATCCACATGACTCGTATGGAGTTTACGCACATCCCGTGCAGCATGTATTTCCTCATTCAGAGCAATCACGACGCCACGATGATGGGCTCTGGGATCAAGGGCTATACGTAGAGCATTGAGTAAATTTCGAGGACCATCTGAATCACTCTCCGAAGCATCCCTCTGAGAAGCAGTAAGGATCACGGGCCTAGGGTCATTAATAGTAACATCTAGAAAATAGGCTGTTTCTTCAAGCGTATCCGTACCATGAGTAATAATTATCCCTCTCAATAAAGGATCTAAAAAATGCCGCTCGACCTCACTTGCTAATAATCTCATATGCATTGGATCAATATTACAACTGGCAACATTACTGAAATCGCAGACGACCCATTCAGCTACTTGTGAAAGACCGGGAAGGCTTTCTACAAGCTCAAGACCATTAACAGCAGGAACCACCTTTCCAGTCTCATCCTTACGCATGGCAATCGTTCCACCTGTAGCAATTAGAAGCACTTTTTCTTTTTTCACTGACCTAACCTCTCATTAAGACAACGAATTCCTAAGTCGCTTAATGCCTTCTTCAATCTAGCTATATGGTAGGGTTTTTGGCTATGCTCTCCATGCCAGTGACAATCTAAGAGATCGGCATCCTTGACGAGTTCCTCGAGTGGAGTTCCGATTTGTTCCTTCTTTGAATGGTTAACGACAGCCTGAACAATTAATTCTCTATTTTTCTCTGAATAGTTGCCCTCTGCTAAGAATCGACGGACTGGATCCCCTCCATTTAAAGCATGCTCTAACTGCTTTCCATTTTCCCAACGGCCAATGTCATGCAAAGCACACGCAAAAGCTGCTTGCTCTATGTCTATATTTCGTATTTCCGCCAACATACGACCGATTTGCGCACAGCTTGTCGCGTGAGCTTTTTCCCATATAATCGGGTAATCTCGTTCAACCGTAGGCACATCCCAATGATCCAATGTGTCATAAATCCTTTGCAAATCCTTAATAAAATTCCAATTCATGGCTGATCCCTCCATTTTACTTATTTTACCATAATAAAAAAGAAAATTAATTCTCGTTCTTCTCATATCTTATCCTAAGAGTATTTGCAACATGAGGAGGAGGTCTGTATTGAATTCAAATTGGACGCCCACTGCACAACGTCTTATCAACAAACGCCAATGGATACTCGGATACTATTCTGAGGACTACGAAGGCGATTTTCGCGCACTTGAAACACTACGACAACAAGGCTCTCACTTAGATGTGTATGCCGACTTTGCTTATCAACTTCAACCAGATGGTCGTTTCATCGGTCAGATTAACAAGCAAGTCCTTCAAGGAGCTATAGAACAAGGTACCGCGCCCCTTATTCTGTTCCATAATTTTAACGGAAAAATCTTTGATCCTCTCCCCTTGCGTTCTGTGTTATCTTCAACCGCCTCCCAGCGAAATTGTATACGTCATATGATTAACCTACTTCCGCAAACTATAGCAGGAGTGCATGTCGATTTTGAGGGTGTTGAAGCCTCTTACCGTATCCCCTTCCTTTCCTTTCTAGAATCTCTAAAAGCTACATTACATGATCGTGGCTTACTATTAACGATTGCTATCCCTGCAAAACGCTTAGAGTGGGAGGCTCCCGGCTATGACTTTGCTGGGATTGGAAGGTTATGTGATTCAATTACCCTTATGACCTATGATGAGCACTACTCAGGTGGGTCTCCTGGTCCGATCTCCAGTCTCCCTTGGATGACTCAAGCACTGGATTACGCCATCCGCTATATTCCTAATGAAAACTTATTATTAGGCATTCCTGCCTATGGATACGATTGGTCCAATGATGAACCAACTAGCCTTGTCCCGATGCGTGATATTCCCGAGTTAGTCTCTCAGACTAACGCACGAGTTCTTTGGTCCGACCAAGCCGTAGAACCTTACTTTTATTATTGGCGAGGACGTGCAAGACATACTGTATGGTATGAGAATGAACTTTCTGCCAAGATTCGTCTCGGTTTTGTCAAGAGTTACCGATTGCGGGGGATTGCCATTTGGCGCCTCGGCTATGAAACAACCCGTTTCTGGCAAGAAATCACCCTTAAACTAAAACGTTAATCTTGTCCGGAAAAGCCCTTCAATTATTTGTAAATAAAAATAGTTGAAGGGCTTTGACTTGCAATTAGCATCTGGTCAATAAAAGATACTTGTTCTTTAATCGATAAACCCTTATTATTGGTGTTATCAATACGATAAAGGAGATGATAAAATCGATGTATGAACTAAAAAACTATTCAGAAATAGTTGTCCAACTAGCACTACATAATTACCTGCTTAATAATCAACTTTCATGTTCCTGTGAACGCTGTCAGGCTGATATTATGGCACTTGCTTTAAATCGTTTGCCAGCACGCTACTATGTTTCTTTACGTGGAGAAATTATGACACAATGGGAATCCCAGGCGCTTCCTGACCAAGCACGCATAATGTCGGAAGTAGTACGCGCCGCACAACAAGTGGATGCTACACCGTCACACCCACTAGATTAACCCTACGTAAAAACAGAGTTAATGTTATATTTAATTATTTGGATATCTTCTGTAACAATTTAGACCGCATTAAGGATGATGATCACGGCCAATACAGCTACGAAAAATAATGTAATGACCCTAAAAGGAGAGTTAATGACCGATACTATCCGAACTGGTGTCACTTCAATCTCAATCATACCCTACCTCCTCTCTCTTTCTTAGTGTATGGTCCTATCTAACCTATTGTTAAAGAAAACTTGGCTGGCGCCCACGAAAACACTGTTTTTGCACGGATTACTCTTCTTGCAGACACTGTCTTCGCACGTGTTAGCTTAGCGGAGCGAAGACACTGTCTTCGCACGAATTAACCTTCTAGTTAACCTTGGCGAAGGCGGCCGCCTTAGTTGCTAGTATAAAATAAGGAGGCCAAAAGGTCTCCTGATTTATATTGCTCGTGATTTATATTGCTCGAATTGTCACTGAATATTGTCTATTATAGCACGTTTGCATGACTCGTAAAAATGGATTTAAAAGAAACTCAAGACTAGAAATGAGGTTTTCTTTGTGCTTAGCCCTGAACAACTTCTCCGTTTTTCTCTATTTTCATCCTTAAACCCTAATGATGTTGCCCCTCTTCTTCCACATTTAGTTGAACGTCGTTACCGACGAGGGCAACTGTTATTTGTAGAGGGAGAGATTGGTTCTTCTGTTTATTTTGTGCTTTCTGGGCAAGTTAAACTCAGTAAATCAACCCCTGAAGGGGAAGAACAGATTCTTGATTGGTGTGGTCCCTATGATTGTTTCGCCGAGGTTTTACTTCTCGAAGCGGGCTCATACCCAGCAACTGCTGAAGTTCTGCAGGACAGTATCTTATTAGTTCTCCACAACGAAGTAATGCCCCAAATTCTCGAATCGAGCCCTGTGCTCTCAATAGCTCTCATTCGTACCTTAAGCAGACGCTTAAGACTAGCCCAGGAGTTTATCCGTATTTTAACCAATCGCTCAACTGCGGGAATTCTAGCGGCCCTTTTCCTTCGTCTAGCACGACCAGCACTAAGCCCTGGACAACCTATTTTTGTAGATGCCTCTCTAACCCATCGGGATTTAGCCAGTATGATTGGGACTTCACGTGAATGCGTTAACCGATCTATCAACAACTGGAAACGGTCTGGAATTATAAAGCTTGTTGACGATCGATTAGAAATCATAAAGCCTAACGAATTAGCAGACTGGCCTTAACTAAACACCACACTATTCGTACTATCTGGTGGTTCTAGTTGATTTATGATTCGCCAACAATCTTCCCAGTTAATGTTCGACTGACGACGCCAAAAAACCATTGCTGCACGGGTTTTTTCACATCCCCGTTCATTCAGCATACTTTGGTTTGGTATTCTACCACCCCAAGCTTTAACCCATTCCTGATAACATTGGATCAATTCCGTAGATTGGCTTCTTAGATATCGAATCGTGTAAATACTGGTTAACCAATGAATTACTTTTTCTTCACCCTCCCTAGCATATACTTGCCCATCTAAATCAAGACCGGCAATCAATAAAAGTAAGAATAGGAAGTGAACGCGCACAGCCTGCCGCAAAGTATCTGGATTAATTTGAAATAGTTCTGAAAACCTGCCAAGAGGCTTGAGAAAGATTTTAACAGCTGGATCTCTGTAGGTACATATTCCAAAAGCACCTAATGGGATTGGATAAATGTCATCCAATCCGCTTCCCTGCAATTGCTCCACTAACTCTCGCTCAGCATGTGCCAAGCGCTGCTCTTTAAGTAAAAGTTGCTCGGCCGTGTCTTTCAAGAAGGATTCCGCTTCTCTGGGACGCTCAGGAAGAGAGTCTGCCCATTCACGTAACCGAGAGCGTCGAGGCATGAGAATATCAATGATCGACCCAGTCTCTTGATGCAATACCTTGAAACCTTGACGCACGCGATCAGGATCACGATATAATCCCCGCATCAAGGTTTCAGCTACTGGAGGAATTTCCATAGATTCCTCAAACCGTATGATTACTTCTCCATTTCGTTCTGGGAACTTTAGTCCCATAGCCCTTTCAATCTCTAATCGTATCGAAGACAATTTGATCCCCCCTAGCCTTGTCTCTTGTTTCATCCTATGGATTCAAGAGATCATTCAGACCATATCTCCCCTAAATTTGACCATTATTGATTGCTTTGTTAAAATTAGTAAAATGACATCAGAAACGAGCTGACTACTATGTCTAATCGCACTTATCACGAACTTACTTTAGATCCTTTTCAGGAAGAAGCTCTTGATGCTATTGATGCCGGAAAATCCGTCATCGTTGCTGCACCCACTGGTACAGGGAAAACCCTCGTAGCAGATTATTTAATCGAAAAATCCATGAAAGAACACTTAAGAGTGATCTATACGGCACCTATTAAAGCACTCAGTAATCAGAAATTTAGAGACTTCAAAAAACAGTTTGGCGAAGAAGCAGTAGGCATCATGACTGGGGATGTCGTCCTAAATCCAACTGCTCCACTACTCATAATGACAACGGAAGTCTTTCGCAACCAAGTCATTACCGAAGACCCTGCTCTAGAATTTGTATCTCATATTGTCTTTGATGAAATCCACTGGTTAAATGACGAGGAGCGGGGCACCGTTTGGGAAGAGTCCATTATTCTGGCACCTTTAAAAATGAAGATTCTCGGCTTGAGTGCAACCATCGCCAATGCTAAACACCTAGTGGATTGGATCGAATCCATCCGACATGAAGAGGTAGCTTTAATTGAAGAACATAATCGTGTAGTACCCTTAGAGTATTATTACTACACCAAAGACACTGGCCTAGTAGACTATGACCAACTATGGCGATACTATCGTCGAAAACTCAAAGACCGTATCAATGATGAAAATCCTTTTGGCCCAACCACTCATTTAGACCTCATTCGCACAATTCAGCGTGAACATCTCCCAGCACTTTTCTTTGTTTTTAGCCGCAAACAATGTGCCTTAAAAGCTATGGAATTAGCGACCATCGCTAATTACCTCAAGGCAAGCGAACGTCGAACTGTCGAGGAGAAATTTCTGCAGAACTTTGGACCAGAAGATGACTGGTCTTCTTCGACAAGACAACTCAGGCGGTTATGTTCAAAGGGAATCGCCTATCATCATGCAGGGTTACTCCCCTCACAAAAGGTCATCGTTGAAGAACTTTTTTTAGAACGACTCATAAAAGTGCTCTACTGCACAGAAACCTTTAGTGTTGGGATTAATTATCCCGTTAAAGCGGTCTGTTTCGATTCCTTAAACAAGTATGATGGGCGAAACTTTCGACCGCTGGCCAATCATGAGTTTTTTCAAATGTCTGGTCGGGCAGGACGACGCGGCCTCGATGAAAAAGGCTTCTCGTTTGCCCTTGTCGACCTAGCCTATATGGAGAAAAGTCCACCCCCTAAATTCCAGTTAAATCGTCTTGAACCCCTTACCAGTCAATTTAGACTAACCTACAATACTGTTCTCAATCTCACAGCAACCTTAACCCAAGCTCAAATTGAAATCTACTTTCAAAAGAGCTTTGCTGCCTATAGCTACCGTCTAAGTTCTGATTCCCTGCACACTGAGTTAGCCCAGATTCAGCAACAACTCAATGGAGCACAACATCTCTGCGAAGAGGTTGGAACCTTCCAGTGTCCACTTAAACATCATCCTAAACGTCAGGAACTAGAGAGGCTAAAGAAAACGTTTAAAGCCTTAGGACCCCGAAAACAGTCTCGAGTGTACGGACGTGAAATGGCCCGAAAAATTCGCAGCTGGGAAAAGCTCTTATCTCAATCTCCCAAGAGTTGCCCAATCCAAAAGCAAGAAAACTGCCAAACTCAAAGCAAAGCCTACCTCTCGATAAAGCAACAACAACAAGACATCCAAAAAGCACTAGACGCACTACCTGAAGAAAATGCCTTTCTACAAGAATTTGAATACAAAAAAAACCATCTGCGCCAGTTAGGGTATATGCGTGGAGATGAGCTTTTACCGCGTGGAACTTCGGCCAGTCGTATTTATGTCCAAGAACTCCTAGTAACTGAGCTAATTTACTCAGATGTTTTCCCGCAACTTGATGATGACCAGCTCAATGCCCTGCTGTCCAGTATAGATTTCGAAGCAAGAAAAAACGATATGTTTCATAGGTCTGCAGTTTTTGATTCTACACCCGTCAAAGAACTTGTAGACTACCTTCAAAGTGTTTGTGGGCAAGACTCAGTAAGATATGACCCCAGAGTCGCTGGAATCACCTATGCTTGGAGCCAAGGCAGTACATTTGTGGAAGTTCAAGCATTATGCAACTTAGACGAAGGAGACATTATTAGCGTTTTCCGACGCACTATTGATCTCATGCGCCAAATGCGTGAGGCCGTAAGCGATACGACCCTACGAAATCGCCTAAAAGGTTGCATGGAAAAACTGGATCGTGATGAAGCAGCAATCATGGAACTATAAGTATTCAAACAGCATTAAAAAGGGACTGTGGCAAACTCAATTTTATTTGCCACAGTCCCTTTAACCTGTTAAGTAATCCACTGACATAGTCGGTTTATCAATCATAATTGTCAAGCTAATTATCAGAATAGAGTCTTACTCTGCTTCAAACATATCTTTGCTTACGCCACAAAGTGGGCAAACCCAATCTTCCGGGAGATCTTCAAAAGCAGTACCCGGTGCTATTCCGGAATCAGTGTCCCCAACCTCAGGATCATAAACATAACCGCAAGCAGAACAAACATATTTTTTCATTAAAAAAACCTCCAATTATTTTTATTAATCAACTATAGATTGATTTATTCTAGCATTCTTTGGTCAATTTCGCCAATAAATTCCCATAAAGTTTTAAATAAAGACCCACTTCTTAGTGGTCCATCGTTAAACTTCAGATGGGATAGAGTTTTTCTGTCTGTAATATATCCCCAATTCATCTTAAGGAACCGCTTTCAAAGGAAATCCTATAATTTTTTAATACATAGCCTCGGAAATCCGCTACACAATGGCAAGGTTCATGGTGATCACAAAAACCCACCTCGAGCTTGCCAATTAAATGATGGTGCAATACATAGACATTAATGTATAAATGGCTCGCTCGCTCGTTAACAACGAGATAATATCTTAAGGCAAAAAAGAAAAGAATAAAAATAACCAAACTTATCCATACTCCGACTTTTGGCAAGAACCAAGGCATAATTAAGGCAAATAACCCTAAGAATAATACAAGGATCGACCCTATCATGACTTGAAGTTTAGCAAGCCTCCAATCATTATAACGGCCTAGAAATTCATAGAATAATGGAGCTATACGGACAGATGGAAACGCTTGGTCTAGCCTTTCACTCGTTTTACATTGTGCGAACTGGCAAGAACCCACCAACGTTGATCCTTCCTTTCTTACTACAGTCGATGTAATCAAAACATCCTCCACTACAAGCTCCCTAGACTAATGTATCGAAGGAGATCGTCAAGTTGTCCAACAAAATCTGACTGGACCTCAGAACTTTGCTCCCCAATAAAAAACACTTTCATTCCCAGTTCTTGACATACAAAATCTTTGGGATCCTTACTAACCAACAGACAGCTTTCCGGTCCAACTCCAAGACTATCTGCAATTTCGCGATAGAACTCGATATGAGGTTTACAATAGTGTGAGGTATCTAAAGAGGAAATCACTTTAAAATGTTCCGGTTCGAGACCCATCCAGCGAATTTGTTCTTGCATAGCACTCAAAGGCATTATCAAATTCGATACCGCTGCCGTTAAAAAGCCTTGCTGAATTGCATACTCAACCACTTTAACCCCAAGCGGATTAACTTGAACTAAACATCTCAACGTGGGAAAATCCGAAGCATAAAACTCTTCAAAAATGGGTTTAAGGGTCTGAATCGACTGACCTGTTGCTTTACAAAAATCGTCAAAAAACGTCTGTATGTTAGTCTGACCTAGTTTTGGTTCCTTTTGAGTAACTTCCAATGACTTTAATAATTGTTTCGAAAATTTATCAGGCGGTAAAAGATGCGCAAATCGAGGCGCTAATATACCGAGGTAATTCTGCATAAATTCTGCAGAATCAATATTTGTCAAAGTTTTCTCTAAGTCAAAGAGAATGGCTTGAATCACGTCAATGTCCTCCTATTAAGACCTTAAACCCATCAAGCAATACAATGTTTCTAGCTTCTTTATATTATTCTCCCTTTTCTTCTGAATTCCTTCTAGAGTTAAAAGCTTATGCTTCAAGTCAATAATATCCCCAACTTCAGGAACTTAATCCACACTTCATAATCCGGTGTCTTAGAACTAATCTAATACTCTACTATAAATATCTATTCCGTATTAAGAGAAAAATGATCCCCAGGGATATTTCCCTCGAGGATCTCAAACTGTTCTCAGCTCTCGCAACGGCCCACTCTGTTTCCCAGAGGTGCGATCCCTGAGGATGTTCCTCCATATTGTGCTGCAGACTCATAAGGAGGACAATGTTCTTGATGAGGCTTCAGAAACAGGGTTCCATTAAAACCATAAAAACTCATATCTAAGCCCTTAAAAAAGTTACGCATCAATAATTCATTCTTACATCTTTATCATTCATCAATCGTCTAAATCGCCCTTTTTAAGTCTGTATATGAAAACTACGTTTTTACGAAATGGTTAGCCCCTTTCTCCCTCTCTAGCAACAACCTTTCTCCTTCAATGCGATTTCGCTCGCTTTCGTGGCAACACATTGCCATACACTTTGGATAAAAGGTTACCTGCTCACTTTATTTACATTCTAGGTAAACGTTGGGAATTCCTTGCTTGAAAAATGTATTTTTGACACTAAGATTGTTGAACTGACTACTATTTAGTTTTATTCTTTAGTTTTTTTCGTTTCTCTAAGAGGAGTTCTGCTGTATGAATAACCCTGATACCTGGGTTTCGCTTATCTAAACCCCCAGAGATTTGCATCAAACATCCTGGACAATCGACTACAACGACGTCAGCACCCGTCTCTTCAATATTATTAAGTTTACGCTCCAAGATAGGAGTTGATAACTCAGGAAACTTAATCGAATAGGAGCCTGCGAAACCACAACAACGATCAGATTCCTTCATCTCAATCAGTTGTACTCCAGAAGTATCACTTAATATTTTTCGAGGTTCAGCATAAACTCCCATGGATCGTTTTAGATGACAAGAATCATGGTACGTTACTTTTAAGGCTACTCCATCTCCCCCAGGTTTCAATCCACCCAAGTCCGATAACAATTTAGAGAAATCCTTTGACTTACTGCTCAACTCTTCAGCGCGAGCTGCCAACCCCGGATCATCCTGAAGCAACTCTTTGAAACTTTCTTTAAGTGCATGGGTACAGGTTGGACAGGCAGAAACCACGTAGTCAACCTTTTCAGCCTCTAAAGCCTCAATATTCATTATGGCACATTTACGAGCATTATTGCGGTCACCCATATAGGTAGCTGGTGCACCACAGCAGGATTGCCCTTCAGGAAAAACGACTTCATATCCTTTTTCATTGAGTGCAACAATAACTCCTTCTCCGATCTTCGGATAAACAAAATCGATCAGGCATCCAGCATAAAGGGCAATTTTGCCTTTTGGATTCTTCACATCTTGCTTAATGGTTTTGAAAATATCTCGGAAGGGTACCTTAGCTACGGCAGGTAAACTCTTTTTCTCAGTAAGACCCGAAAGAAACATAGGTAGATGACGAATGACTGGTTGTCCTTTGGTAAAAGGTTTTTGGGCAACGGATGCTACACGTAGTAACGAATGGAACAATCGGCGATTAGAAACCACATCGAGAGCGAATTTTTGAGTAAACGGTAGTCCTTCTTTTTCACCCATGCGATTTCTTATTTCCAAGATCATTTGTGGAATATCTAATTTACCTGGACATACTTCTGAACACTTACCGCATTGCAGACAAAGATTTTGAGGATTCTGTGCATCTTTTTCAGAATTGAGGAAGTTGGTTAAAATCGTTCCAATCCCGCCCGTATAAATATGTCCATAAACATGCCCTCCTACAAGTTGGAAGGCAGGGCAAACGTTGAGACAAGAGGCACAACGAATACATTGGAAGGTCTTTTTAAACTTCTCATCGTTATACATCTTTCGACGACCATTGTCCATTAAAATGATGTGGAATTCCTTATCTTTAACCGTACCATCGGAATAATAAGCAGGTGTTGGACCCGTTACCATACTTACATAACTCGTAATTTGTTGACCCGTTGCACTCTTAGGAAGTGCTTGGAGGATATGGGTCGCATCTTCAAATTTAGGAACAAGCTTTTCGATACCGACTAAAAAAACATGGACAGGGGGCAGCGTTGACGTTAGGCGTCCATTACCTTCATTAGTAAGCATTATTAAAGTTCCTGTCTCTGCAATAGCCATATTTGCTCCAGAAATCCCCATATCGGCTTCAAGAAATGATTTACGGAGTTCTTCACGAGCGGTTTTCACAAGCTCAGCAATTACAGGTTGGTTCAACTTGTGTAAATGCCCTGAAAAAATATGAGCAACCTCTTCTTTTGTGAGGTGGATGGCTGGCAAAACCATGTGGGAAGGGTGTTGACCTGCAAGCTGTACAATCCACTCCCCTAAGTCAGTTTCCTGAACACTGATTCCTGCAGATATTAACGTTTGGTTTAATAGAATTTCTTCCGAAACCATCGACTTTGACTTAACAATTTTCTTCACGTCACGACGTTGAGCTAACTCAAGAATATATTGTTTAGCATCCTCACCCGTTGAAGCACGGAAGACTTTTGCTCCCCGTGCAGTAGCAGACTGCTCGAACTGATCGATCATCTCTTCCAAATGACTAGCTGCATATGACTTTACTTCCGCAATATTGTCACTAATTGACTTAAAATCATACCCTTCATACGCTTTGGCACGAGAAATAGTATAAGCATCTCCAAAACGACCCAACGCTCCACGCAAAACATCATTGCCAAGTGCCTCAGAAATTTTCTTCTTAAATTGTTTATCAGCCAATTAAATCACTTCCTCTACTTGCTCATCGACAAAGACCACCACAAGTTGTTTTGGGCCATGTACCCCTATCGTCAAAACACGTTCAATATCTGAGGTTCTACTGGGTCCTGTGATAAACCCCACAAACCCTGGTATTTGAGGAAGTTGATGAAGTATCGCCATCGTTTCTTTTAAGGTTGTTATAAGTGCTGACGTCGAAACTAGGGCAATGTGAATAGGAACAAGGGTAGAGCACAAGCGCTGATTAACATTAGCATCTGCATCTGCCTGAACTAGCGTTCCTGATTCAGCGATGGCGTAGTTCACTTGAGTAATACCTGCATCGGCTGTCGGAGTTACTTCTCGAAAATGATCCGTATATACCGTAATGCCGGCACTTTGAATCTGGTATGTAATATTTCCTTTATCTAAAATAGGGGCCTTTAAAAGTGCTACATTTCTGATGCCTTTTTCAAGCATCACATTGCAAATAAGTTCACCAGCCTCGCTTGCTGTTCCGACTCGATAACATTCTCCGGACACTCCTTCTAATTTAGCTTTAAATCGTTCATATAACTCAGTTAAGTGGTCAATTCTCATCTAAATCTTCCCTCCCATTATCTATCAGGCTATCTGAGATTAATTTCAATTCTCATTAATCCTTACTAAGTGGTCAGACCATCATACCGCCTTATGATATAATTCTATGATAAACTTACTTAAAATACAATATCTATTGTATTAAAATTTTCAATATTGTAATTAGATTTATTTGCCTACCAAAAACCCAGGCGAAGAATCCTCATATTTAAAGGCCATGAGAAATTTCATGCAATTAATAAATCCAAAAATCTCCTAGAATTTACTCATTGATTTTCGACAAAATTTGCGTTATCGTTTAAATAAGTAAAGTCTAGTAGTAGATTCACTAGACCTTGCGCATTGAGGATTTCCGGACGCGGAAATCCTCAAACTATTTAAACGCTGGTTTTTATTGTTGTTCCACGTTCACCCACTTCAATAAGTGGGTGAACGTGTTTGCTTTTTCACTTTTCGTGGTAATTTACCGATTTCACTTGTAATTATTATTCATTAGATTATAATAATAGTAATTGGGGGTATAGCTCAGCTGGGAGAGCGCTAGATTCGCATTTTAGAGGCCAGCGGTTCGATCCCGCTTACCTCCACCAAGAAGTTAACATCATAACGATGTTTTAATGAGCATTCCGCTTAGGAATGCTCATTTTGTTTCTGTTCTAATTACCTCCTATTTATCGTATTAATAACCAGGGGGGATAGGATGAGCAGAGTACAATACGATCGAGAAATACTTTATGTACAAAAACTATGTTTTTTCATGTTCTTATTGACGGTCACTATGATTGCTACGGCTATTACCGTCTGGCGTTTTAACCTTTATTATGCTCTTTGGGTTTTTGTTGTGGGTCTGAACCTTTCTTATGTAGCCATGCTTAAGAAAAAAAGCTTTAACCCTCCAGAAAAGAAAATAACTGCTCAACGAATGGCTCATGCCATTTCTCAAGACACCAGTCCCTTGTCGATAGCTCGTTTTGCGAGTCAATTATATTACTACTTTCAAGAAACAGCACAGGCGATAACTCTTTTGGAAAAATTTCTCCCCTCACACGATCCCTTGCTCTGCACAACACTGGGAGACATCCTTCTTAAAGAGGGCAAAGCTAAACGCGCGCTTTATGTTTTGCGTGAAAATCCTTATTCATTAGTAAACCCACTTCTACTTTCGACACAAGGGCAAGTTCTGAAACAAATCGGCAAAATCCCAGAAGCAGCCAAAATGTTTGAACGAAGCCTGAATCTCGCGAAACAAAATGGATTTCCCCATAGTGGTGCCTCGTGGATAACTCAAAAAATGCTAACTCTTAGTTATAAATCCAGTATTCACCATTCTCTTGCAGATTGTTATGTCATTCTAGATAATTTTCCCGAGGCAAAACGACACTATCGGGCTGGAAACCACCTTCTTCTAGATTGTACTTTATGGCGTCATTGCCCGCCAGTTGACATAGATTCTGCAAAATACCACAAAAGTTCTAATTAGTTCATCATTCTTTTCCATTTTGTCTCCAATCTATTTTCTCTATTCCAACAGCTTTTTCAAAGCCTTTTGATTATAATAATCGTAAAGATATATATTCTTGCAAAATAGTATTATTATTAACTAACTTTGAATAAGTTCTTCTCTAACTTTGCATTGTTTTGAAATGGAGGGTGAAAAATGTTGTCAACTCATGCTGAAGAAGTTCTGGGGTTTATTCGTGATTTTGAACAATCTTCTCGTGATTATCTTATATCCAAGGGCTTGAGTGAGTACGAGATGACTAACGCTTATCTCGATCTCCAATGGAATTTCCTCCATACAATCCTTAAACAACGTTATACGTTTACCTCAAACTCTATTAATCTCTCATAAACTTCATAAAACTCTGATACAGACAAATAACAACCATCACCCCCTCAATTTACCTAGCGACATATATAGGTATTTTAAGGGGGTTACTTTTTC
>NZ_JYNH01000109.1 GCF_000960765.1 Desulfosporosinus sp. I2
GAGCGCTCTAGGTAAGTGGCTCAAATTCGTTCGACGAGACTAGATTAACGACTCTGTGCAGTTTTGAGAGAACAGCGTTCGCAAGGACAGCCCAATCTCAGACATCTGGTGATCATGCCGGAGGGGTTCCACCCGTTCCCATACCGAACACGGAAGTTAAGACCTCCAGGGCCAAGGATACTTGGAGCATAGCTCCTGGGAAAGTAGGTCATCGCCAGGTAAACAAGCGAAAAACTATCTCTAACGAGGTAGTTTTTCTGTGTTCATAACAAGTTTTTTCAAGCAATGAAAGCCCGGAGTTCCACCCGTTCGATCCACATTGCAGGAGTGTGTGTTATGAGTCGCAGTGTGGCGAAAGGCTCGTCCGCCTTTCGTATACACGAACACGGAAGTTAAGAATCCACACTGCAGGAGTATGCGTCACAAGTCGCAGTGTGGCGAAAGGCTCATTCGCCTTTCGGTTCCAGGGCCAAGGATACTTGGAGCATAGCTCCTGGGAAAGTAGGCCAAAAATATCTTACCTTTGGCATCCGACTTTGGTTTAGCTTAGCAAGCTTGGGAACCATCATTTACTAAAGGTTCTTATGATATAATAAACTTAATATCGTGCCTATCTAAGTCAAAACGCTTTGGAGGATTTATGTATCAAAAAGATTATATAATGAGAATGATCGAGCAGTTAACGATTGGGCTTGCTGCACTTCTTGGCTCGAAATCAAAGACTAAAATTGAAGAGTGTCACCAAATGGTTAATGAAGCACTTTACGATTTAACTGGAATGAGTGAAGATACATTTCTCAAACTTTCTCATAAAGATTTGATCAGTATAATTAGTGGCGGTAGGGAAATCAATGTAGAAAAAAGTTTTGCACTTGCTGAAATGTTGAAGTTGAAAGCGGATGTTTCTAAGGACGACGCAGCCCGAAGCTATAATTTATACCTCAAAAGTTTCAATATATTTGTCGAGGTAATTCTAAGTCAAACTAACAATGAACATAAAGGGCATCAAACTATCAATGAAATTATAAGTGTCTTGAGACAGTATAAAATACCAGAAGAAAGTAATCTATTACTCTTTCAATATTATGAATATACAAGGCAATACGACAAGGCAGAAGATGTTCTCTTCAAAATGATAACTACCAATAAAAAAGTTAAAATGGTCGATGAGGGATTTGCTTTTTATAAAAGGTTGAAGGGTAAGACCTCTATAGAACTAGAAAATGGACACTTACCGTTAGATGAGGTCATTGAGGGTTTAGAAGTTTATAGGCATTTGGTAAACTATTTAATTTGATATTGCAAACTTAAAAGGGGCGTCTCTCCATGGAAATGTAATTTCTACTGATGGATAGACACCCCTTTTAAGTTTTTTAAGTTAGAAATAATATGACGATCCTGTAAGGCGCTCATTGTATCGGTATTAAGGCAAATTTGATGTTTTCTTCTTAAAAGCTCCAATACAGAAATTAATGAATTGCTGTTGAATAAGATCAAGATTATAGTTTTCGCGCCAAACTAGGCCGAGAGATACTTTTATATTATTGCTAATTGGAATATAAACAAAATCTGTATCAGGAATAATGAAAAAAGAGGATGCTAGAGCCACACCAAACCCTTTTGTTATGAAGTCCGAGGAAGAAGCAAAAATATCGGAATGAACAAGAATGTTGGGGTCACCATATTTTTTAAGCATCTCGGCGTAGGGCAGGCATCCGTTCTCAACAATAATGATGGGATACTTAATTATTTCTTCTAAAGAAACATTTTTATATGATCATCCTCTCTGGGTTGGGCCGATTGGTTATATGGGATCAAAAGCAGCCATGAACTCGTTGGCTGAAGCAGACGTAATTCTTGCCCTGGGGACTAGGTTATCGGTGTTTGGTACTCTGCCCCAATATGACGTCAATTACTTCCCCGATAGTGCGAAAATAATTCAAGTCGATATAAACCCTAGGAATCTTGCTCGGACACACCCTGTGGAAGTAGGCATTATAGGGGACGCTAAGGAAGCAGCTGTTGAGATTCTAAGACGACTGGAAATCAAAATTCCTACCCTTAAAGTTGACCATGCTCGTATGGATATAATTCAAGTTCGTGTCAAGGAATGGAGAAATGGGCTCGTTAGGTTAGCAATGGTTGAAGGAGTACCCATTAATCCCCGCCGTGCGTTGTTAGAAATTCAAAAGTTTTGCCCGAAAATGCCATCGTTGCTACGGATATTGGTAATGTTGCCTCAACGTCCAACAGTTATCTTGAGTTTAAAGGAGAGGGTAAGCACATTGCGGCACTTACCTTTGGAAACACTGGGTTTTCCTACCCAGCAGCCCTGGGGGCGCAAATGGCTAGTCCCGAGGCCCCTGTCGTCTGTATCGTGGGGCATGGGGCATGGGGCATGAGCTTACATGAGGTAAGCACTGCAGTTGAACATAACTTACCCGTAGTTGCGATTGTGTTTAGAAATGGAGCCTGGTGTGCGGAAAAGAAGAATCAAGTCGATTTCTATAATAACCGTTTCGTGGGTTTATAGTAATATAGAAATTTGTGAAAGGCCTGAACCGATCTGTGGAGACTATGAAGTGAACCTAACGATCTAAATAATGATAAAGGCACCGAAAGGTGTGTTTTTTTATTCAATAAAGGTATAAAGCTCATTTTGTAAAATTTACCTTGTGTAATACAACTTATTTAAGACAATCTAACTATATCCCACAATATATTTGAATCAATGAATGGAGGGTTAATATGCAAGAAATGAATAGAATGTTTGGCTATTTAAAAACTATCCTAAGAGTCTTAAAAATGAAGGATTCCGTCACAGTCAGTCTTTTTTCGGGTTTTTTAGGAACTTTAGTCATGGATGCTTCAAACTTATTATTATGGAGAACAAGAAATACGGAGGCTCTTTACGGACATATTGCTGGTTCAGTTTATGTACGTCCTTTTAGAACGAATCAGCGTAAAAACTTCTGGTTAGGTCAAATAACACATCTTGTCACTGGGGCTATTCTTGCCTATCCTTTAAATTTATTATTAATAAGGACAGGAAAAGACTATACGACTATAAAGGGAGCGTTTTTTGGTGCGGTTACGTGGGAATTTATCTATGGGGTTGGTCAAAGATTTGAGGTATTTTCCACTAAACCACATATGACCAAGACACACTATGCTGAGTTGTTTAACAACATTTTATACGGAATTGCCACAGCTAAAGCGTTAGTTGCCTTTTCTGAGCCGTCAATTCATGCAGATCATCCAAGTAAAAAGGCTGCGCTAAATACAACTGTTAAGAAAACGCAAATCAACACAGTCCAACCTATCTACGCAGATACACCTTCTGATGTTGAAGGGACGGCTCTTATGTAAAGTAGCTCGAGTTTCATCTTGGACCTTAGAATTAGTAAAAGCACCACCAGTTTGAATGAATGAACTGGAATGGTGCTTTTAAAAGTTCTCTGTTTCTACTTTTGAATATCGTGGTCATTAACTAAAACGTATGATTTTAGGAATAAACCTCATAATAGAAGATAACCGCAGAATTTCAATTGCCGTGACTGTGAAAATTAGGCAATGAAAACTTGGATGGGGTTCTTGACTTAGAGAAGGGGGTTTAATGGGTGCTTTCTAATGAGACGGATTTACCTGAAGATAATAAAAATGTTCCATTATCCAATCTAAAGGAATTGGGACAGATTCAAATCCCGGATGTAACAGAAAGAATTTATTGTTTACCGATCATTGGGCAAATTGAGGGACATCAAATTCTTCCTGCTCAATCGAAAACGACCAAGTACGAGCATATCATCCCACAACTTTTGGCCGTTGAACAAAAACCCAAAAAACTGAAGGGATTCTCGTGATTTTAAATACTGCAGGTGGAGATGTAGAAGCAGGGTTAGCAATTGCTGAAATGCTGAGTAGTTTAAGTAAACCATCTGTTTCATTAGTCCTTGGAGGGGGGCACAGTATTGGAATTCCGATTGCAGTTAGTTGTACAAAAAGCTTTATTGCACCTACCGGGACTATGACGGTTCATCCGATTCGGTACACAGGTTTAGTGATCAATGGGCATCAACAATTTGATTATTTACGAAAAATGCAAGAACGTATTGATCAATTTATTTATTCACATTCGAAAATTAGTCCAGAAAAACTAGAAAAGTTTATGTTTACTACGGGAGAATTGGCTCAGGATATTGGAACTATCCTGATTGGACAGGAAGCAGTGGAGGCAGGATTGATTCAAGCAGTTGGGGGGGTTAAAGAAGCTTTTAAAGAACTGAACAGTTTAATTCCACCGAAATCAGAAGACTAGGGTCCTACGGGTAAGAAAAGCGGCGAAAGCTGCTTTTTTTTACTATTATCCTTGTCTAGCGCATAAGTACACTTAAGGCGAGGATTAAGGGCGTTTCTAGTATCGAATTCGTCATAAATGGCGTGTCAATCGACTGGCCACCTTCGTCAGATTTTGCTAAGCCGAGTTTTCTTTAATGGATATTTCGCGAACAAAAAGGAAAACGCCAACTTGTGTGGAATTTGTATAGGGTGAAGGAAGACTAGTGAGGACTTTGCGGAGCCATAAAATTTATTAAGTGTTTGGAGGATTGTTCGTGGCGAAGGCTAAAAGACGCCGCACCATAAATAATAAGGTGAATATGAGAGTAAGCACCTTGCAAGAGAATATACGCAATGAAGTCATTGGGGTTTTCGTCGTCGGAATGGCTTGCTTAGGATTAGTTGCGCTTTACTCAGATAAAAGTGGTGTAATTGGAGATCAAATTAAACATCTGCTAACTGTCTTAGCAGGGGGGGGGGCGAATTTGCATTCCTCTCATGGTGGGGGCCTGGGGTATTGCCTTTATGAATAAACAAACACCGCGTTTAGGCTCAAAGGCTGCTGGAGTCATTCTGCTTTGGCTTGTTCTTGTCGGAATTTTACACTTGCAGTTACCCGGTATCGAGGAATTTTCTAAGAAAGACATGCTAGATGAAGGCCTACTCGGACATGGTGGCGGGCTTGCCGGTGCAGGAATAGCCATAGTGTTAAAAACCACGATCGGCGTAGTAGGAAGTTACGTTGTGTTAATCATGGCATCACTGATGGGGGCTCTGCTCATTACTAATCGTTCGTTGGTTCAGGGCGTTCAAGAAGTAGGTCAGGTCAGCAAAGAATCAGGGATATGGATGAAACAGCAAATGGGGGATTTTATTGAGGTTCTAAAAAATTCTGAGGATGAGGAATCCCTTAAAGAAAGATCTGAATCACGGGAGGGGAGTAACGAAAAAACAAAAACGCATCCCCAAAAAAGTATTTCCGCTAATCGAGCTGCTCAGGCTCTTGACCCTGATTTAGCAGAACGACCTTTAGTGATTAAAACTTTAGAAGATCATAATGAGCCTCCGGACGTCACTAATGTCCCCGTCAAAGGACAGCTGGGCTTTAAAAAGATGTCCGCTGGAATGCTGGAAAATACGATTTTACCACCTGGAAAAGTGACCAGCACTCCGATTTCTCGTCAGACTCGTGAAGACGGGAATTTTCTGCTTCCGCAAGTTACATTATTAAACAAGTCCCTAAAAATAAAAAATCCTAGACTTAATAAGGATTTGGCGGATAATGTTAAGATTTTGGAAGAAACTTTGGGCAGTTTTGGGGTAAAAATCAAGGTGACTCAAGTTACTCAAGGACCTGCTATTACACGCTATGAAGCACAACCTGCGCCTGGCGTGAAAGTAAGTAAGATAACCAATCTTGCAGATGACATTGCGTTGAGTTTAGCTTCCGCTGATGTACGTATTGAGGCGCCAATTCCCGGGAAATCCGTGGTTGGAATTGAAGTGCCCAATAAGGAAATCGCGATGGTTCATTTTCGAGAGGTTCTTGAAACGGCCGAATATCAAGGGACAGTGAGTAAGTTGGCCTTGTGTTTAGGCAAAGATATTACGGGGACTCCGATTATTGCTGATTTAACAAAAATGCCCCATCTTCTGATTGCGGGAGCTACGGGCTCCGGAAAATCTGTCTGTATTAACACTTTGATTCATAGTATCTTGTTTAATGCTCGGCCTGATGAAGTGAAGTTTTTAATGGTGGATCCTAAGATGGTTGAATTGGCGAACTATAATGGAATTCCTCATCTTATTGCACCTGTGGTGACAGATCCGCGGAAGGCTGCGGGCGCTTTAAAATGGATAGTGACGGAGATGGAGACTCGTTATGAATTATTTGCAGCCGCTGGGGTAAGAGACATCGTGCGCTATAATTTTCTCCGTAGTCAGGATAAAAAGGAAGAGCATCCACCGCTCCCTTATGTTGTGGTGATTATTGACGAGTTGGCCGATTTGATGATGGTAGCGCCAGGAGATGTTGAGGATGCGATTTGTCGTTTGGCTCAAATGGCCCGGGCAGCAGGAATTCACCTGATTGTTGCGACTCAACGTCCATCCGTTGACGTCATTACCGGTCTAATCAAAGCCAACATTCCCTCCAGAATTGCCTTTGCCGTTTCGTCGCAAACAGACTCTAGGACTATATTGGATATGAACGGGGCTGAGAAACTTTTAGGTCGTGGAGATATGCTTTATTATCCAATGGGCGCGAATAAACCGTTACGCGTGCAGGGGTGCTATTTAGGGGATAAGGAAGTAGAAAATGTGGTAGGGTTCCTGCAGAGCCAGGCGAAGCCTGAATATCAGGAAATTCCTAACATCGATCTGGGGACGACCAAAAAGGAAGAAGTGGAAGATGAATTTTTTTATCAAGCTGCCCAAATTTTTATTGAAAGTGGATCTGCTTCTGTCTCTCTATTACAACGTCGTTTGCGCATAGGCTATACGCGAGCTGCTAGGTTAATGGATTTCCTCGAAGAAAATGGAGTTGTAGGGGGATACGAAGGCTCTAAACCTCGCGAGGTGTTAATGACAAGGGGACAATTTGAATTAAAATTTGGTCAATGGGCTAATGAAGCTATACACTAGTTGCATAATGTTTCGTTAGGATTTATGATAAGGTAAAGAGTATCTAGTCGAAGCTGGAAGGAATTAGGATGATTAAGGAGATCACGGTTCAAGAACTTAAAACATTAGGGCAACCGATTCTTATCGATGTACGTTCTGAAGGGGAATTTTCTGAAGCGACCATTCCAGGTGCTATAAGTCTTCCGCTTTTTAATAATGAAGAACGTGCCGAAATAGGCACAACCTATACTCAATCCTCGCCGACGTTGGCTCGCGAACAGGGTCTAACGATCATCAGCCCAAAACTTCCTGATTTAGTGAAGAGGGTTGGAGAACTTGCCAAATCTGGTCCACTTGTCCTTTTCTGTTGGAGAGGCGGGATGAGAAGCAAGTCTTTGGCAACGGTTGTTGATTTAATGGGTATTCCAGTTTACCGTTTACAGGGGGGGTATAAAGCATATCGCACCCAAATCGTTGAATATTTTGAGAGTAAGCTACCTTTTAAAGTCGTGGTGTTGCGAGGAAATACTGGAGTCGGAAAAACAGAACTCTTAGGCCGATTACGAGCCGATGGATATCCCGCCATAGACCTTGAGAGACTTGCTAATAATCGAGGGTCTGTTTTTGGTGCCATGGGTTTAGGAAATCCACCGTCTCAAAAGAAATTTGAAGGATTATTGTATGAGGAACTTGAAGCATTGAAAAAGTTTTCTTATATTATAGTAGAGTGTGAGAGTAAGCGGATTGGAAGGGTTACAGTACCCACCAATTTCTTTGCTGCGATGCAAGAAGGAATTCAAATTCTGCATTATGATTCCTTGGAAAATCGAGTTCAGCGTCTCTTGAAGGAGTATACCTCTGTGCCAGATGCACTTGAAGAGATTGGAATCGCCTTAGAAAGATTGATCAAAACGTTGGGGCATGTCAAAGTACAAGAATTACGAACTCTACTAGAAACTAACCGTCTGGATCAATTTACAGAGCGGTTACTGGTCGACTATTACGACAAACTTTATGCTTACCCAAATGAACCCAGTTCAGAGTATGCAAATTATATTAACTATCAAGAACCCGTGAAGGCGATAAGGGAGTTGGAGTGCTATCTTGACGAGAAGGTGGCCCAACCAGGTAGAGAATCTCCTTTACTTGGAATACGATATTCAGCAAAATAAGCCAGGTTTACTCGGTGCGGTGACGACACTGATTGGAATGCTAGGCCTTAATATTTTAACGGTCACTGGGATTGGACAAAGTCGTCGAGGTCTTCTTTTAGAGACCCAATCTGAGGGGAAAGTTAAAGCGTTATATGCTGCTCTTTTAGAAGTTGAGGCTATTAAAGTGACGGCACTTCGTATTCCTACGCTCTTGGATCGAATTGCACTACGACATGGCAAGCGTTTGGACATGGCCGAAGTTAATCCACCCACCTATCGATTTGTCCGGGAAGAATTAGGTGTGCTTGTAGACTTTTTGGGAGATACTTTACTTGAGGGTGGAAATCGAATCATTGGCATTAGAGGGATGCCGCGAGTAGGTAAAACTGAAGCAGCTATTGCTGCCTGTGTCTATGCCAATAAACGCTGGATCTTATTGTCTTCGACTCTTATTCGGCAATCGCTACGAACTGAGTTATTACTGAACGAATCTGTGAATAGTATTTTTCTAATTGACGGAATTACAAGTACCACGCGGGGAAATGATGCCCATTGGTCGTTATTAGAAAAGACTTTGCAGATGCCAACACTTAAAGTTATTGAACATCCAGACGTCTTTGTTCGAGATGGGCGTTTGGACGTGGAGTTTGATTTTATCATTGAGATTCGCCATTTTGAAGACGATGTGATTTGTATGGAAGATATAGCAATGAGCTTTTCGGCATTCGATATGAGTTAACAAAGAAAAGGGGGTATTACTATGGCCGGAGAAGGGCAAATGCTTCGGACCGCTCGAGAAAATAAAGAATGGAGCTTAACGGATACTGAGGAAATTACAAAGATCCGCGTTCGCTATATTCAGGCTCTTGAAGAGGAAAATTATGGTATACTCCCTGGGTCGACTTATGCCAAGGGGTACTTGCGTACTTATGCAAAACAACTTGGGTTAAACTCTGATGAAATTGTTGGACTTTACAGTGCTTCTATGATGCCCGATAGCCTAAGTGCTCAACCTGTTCTAAAAACACTCCAGATTCCGGAAAAACCACGTCCTCTGTGGGTTAGACCATCTATCATAGGGGGGATGGTGATTTTACTGGTGTTTGTCTTCGTGGTCAAGGGTTTATATTGGACAGAACATAAAATTGCGGATACTCCCTATACGTCTCCTCCATTAATTAGTGCACCGAAGACAGATGTCCCAAACTCATCTGCTACTCCAAATAAACCGGAGACGTCGCTTCAAAGCACCCCTCCTAATGTTATAGCCTCGACAGAGGATGGTTTAACGGCTCAGTTAGTTTTCACGCAACCCTGTTGGATTGAGATAAAAATTGATGGTCAAGCTCCGTTCCAAGGAACGTTTGCAGCGGGAACGAGTAAAGAAATTAAAGGGACAGAGAAAATCGAATTGGTTTCCATCGGAAATGCGGGTGGTCTCACGGTTACCTTAAACGGCAGAGCTTTACCAGTTTTAGGGAAGGCAGGAGAAGTTCGGCGTAATGTCGTATTAACAAAAGATAGCTTAAATAATTTGTAAGGAATAGAGTTATAAAAGGAGCGTTAGATTTTGGCAAAAGATTCTTCATTTGATCTCGTTTCCAAAGTAGATATCCCTGAGGTAACGAATGCAATTCTGCAGGCCCAGAAAGAACTGGCACAGCGGTTTGATTTTAAAAACAGTAAATCGTCCATTAAGCTTGAAGGGGAAACGATAATTTTAGTTTCTGACGACGATTTTAAGTTGACCAATGTGATTGACATTCTTGAAGGTAAACTTGTTAAACGAGGGGTTTCTTTGAGGGCTTTGGAATATGGAAAGTCCCAAGCAGCTGCCGGAGATACAGTTCGGCAAGAAGTAAAGCTGGTTCAAGGAATTGCCCAAGAAAAATCAAAATTAATTAATAAAGTTTTGAAAGATAGTAAATTAAAAGTGGTAAGTTCGATTCAGGGTGAAGAGATTCGAATCTCTGGCAAAAATAAAGATGACCTTCAAGCTGCTATTGCCCTTTTACGTAAAGAAGACTTTGGAATCGAACTGCAGTTTATTAACTTCCGATAAGGAAGTTTCGTCTCTTTCATTGCACGATGGTACAAGCCTACATATCCCTAAAATGCTTGGCAAGTATGCCAAGCATTTTATATGGAAATAAGATATTTGCTGCTTCTGCTTAGTTGGATAGGTTAAACGTATATCTTTGATTACAAAGTAGAATTAGCGGGGCATACTGATAATATATGAAACGGGCTCAGGGAGCTTAAGCCTTGAACAGGTGACTATTTATGAACAGTTGCTGGTCAGTGCTTCAGCAGAATTATAGGTTTTCAAAAGCCAGAACTAACCTCTCACCTTGATGAGAGTATGTATTTGAGTGCGAAAATAATATGAGTAATGTTTATCAAATGGTAAGTTGTTAGATAAGCGTTGTTAAACTAGAAAGGTGAGACTATGCGTACACGAAATTTTTTACCTATGAATCGAGCAGATATGGAGGCCGTTGGCTGGGACGAATTAGATTTTCTCCTCATTACTGGCGACGCCTATGTGGACCATCCGAGCTTTGGGATTGCAATCATTGCTCGTATTTTGGAAAAGCATGGTTTCCGTGTGGGAATCTTGGCTCAACCTGATTGGAAAGAACTTAAAGATTTTCGGGTCATGGGAAAACCCCGCTTGGCGTGTTTGATCACTGGAGGGAATCTTGACTCCATGGTTAATCATTATACAGCGGCTAAAAAGAAACGGCATAAAGATGCTTATGCCCCTGGAGGAAAGTCGGGTCTACGCCCTGATCGGGCCACTATTACTTATTCTAATCGGGTTCGAGAAGCGCTTCCCGGTGTGCCTGTGATCATAGGTGGGATCGAGGCTTCGTTAAGGCGATTTGCCCACTATGACTATTGGAGTAATGAAGTGCGGCGTTCTATCCTTTTGGATAGCCAAGCCGATTTGTTAGTCTTCGGAATGGGGGAGACGCCCATCGTAGAGATCGCCAAACGATTAAAGGATGGGGTGCCAATTGATCAGATAACAGATGTCAGGGGAACCATGGTGCCTTTGACTGGGGATACAGTACCTCAAAATACCCTTGTTCTGCCAAGTTTCGAGGATGTTACCTCCGATAAAAAGAACTACGCTGAGGCTTTTTGGGTGCAATATAACCAACAAGACCCGTTCCAGGGAAAAGCTATGCTTCAATCCCATGGGCGCAAAAGTGTGTTACAAAACCAACCCTCACTTCCCTTGCCCCAAGCTGAGATGGATGCCATTTACGCCTTGCCTTTTATGGGGACGTATCATCCGTCCTATGAAGAACTGGGAGGTGTTCCGGCTATTGAAGAAGTAGAATTTAGCCTTACGAGTGTCAGAGGATGCTTCGGAGCTTGTTCTTTTTGTGCGTTGACCTTTCATCAAGGGCGGATTATCCAAAGTCGAAGCTCAGAATCGATACTTCGAGAAGCCGAGCAAATGACTTGGAATTCCCGCTTTAAAGGATATATTCACGATGTAGGGGGTCCGACTGCGAACTTTCGGCGCCCAGCGTGTCAGAAACAATTAACCAAGGGAGCCTGTTCCAACAAACAGTGCCTTTTCCCTGAACCATGCGCTAAACTTGAAAATGATCATACGGAATACCTAGATCTCTTACGCCGGCTTCGCAGTTTGCCAAGAGTAAAAAAGGTGTTCGTGCGTTCTGGCATCCGCTATGATGCAGTGTTAGCCGATCAAAATACAAAGTTTATTCGTGAGCTTTGTGAGCATCATGTCAGCGGTCAATTGAAAGTGGCACCGGAACATGTCAGTGATTCAGTTCTTCGTCTGATGGGTAAACCAGGGAAAGCAGTCTATGAGGAATTTGTTCAGGAGTTTAAGAAAACGAACGAAAAACTGGGAAAAGAACAGTACCTTGTCCCGTATCTGATGTCTTCTCATCCAGGAAGTACTCTTAAAGAAGCCATCGAATTGGCTGAATATGTTCGCGATATGGGCGTTAATCCGGAACAAGTTCAGGATTTTATTCCAACTCCAGGAACCCTCTCTACTTGCATGTACTACACCGGCTTAAATCCCCAAACGATGGAGTCCGTATATGTCCCACGGAGCTTGCATGAGAAGGCAATGCAGAGGGCACTGATTCAGTACCGAAATCCGAAAAACCATAAGTTGGTAGAAGAAGCCTTACGCCTCGCTCATCGAGAAGATCTGATCGGGTATGGGCCCAAATGCCTTATTCGGCCCGGAAGGTATGTGCAAAAGGAGCAGAAGGAACCAGATAGTCCAGGCAGTCCAATTCAGAGGAAAGCTAAAGGACCTGTAAGACGATCAGGCATGAAGAAAAAAGATGTAGCAGGTAAAGAAGTACAAAGCAAAGAGGCTCCGAACAAAGGAGCGTCGGGAAAAGCTTATAAAGGCACAGCAGGCAAGACCGGTCGCTTCAAGAGTGCTCGGAGTGAGGAGGCACCCTATAAAGGTGCAACAGGCAAGCCTAGTCGCTTTAAGGATGCTAAGAGTGAGGAGGCGCCCTATAAAGGCGCAGCAGGGAAGCCCAGTCGCTTCAAGGATACTCGGAGTGAGGAGGCGCCCTATAAAGGCGCAGCAGGGAAGCCCAGTCGCTTTAAGGATGCAAAGAGTGGGAGGCACCCTATAAAGGCGCAGCAGGGAAGCCCAGTCGCTTTAAGGATACTCGGAGTGAGGAGGCGCCCTATAAAGGCGCAGCAGGGAAGCCCAGTCGCTTTAAGGATACTCGGAGTGAGGAGGCGCCCTATAAAGGCGCAGCAGGCAAACCCAGTCGGTTCAAGAATGCTCAGAGTATAGAGTCCCCTTATAAAGGTGTACCAGGCGAAAAGAGAGCCCAGAGCGAAGATTTAAAAGAACCTGATAAGGGACGGTACAGAAAAGGACCTGAGAATCATAACGGAAAGAGAAAACATCAAGGAGCAAAGCAACGATAAAATCTATAATGCAATCGACCCTAAGCCGAAAAATAAAAACGGCTTAGGGTCGATTTTATTTTCACGATAACGCATCAACTGAATTTGGACCTTAAATGGGAATGCATGCAAGTCAAGAACCGTCCCCAACTTGCATGACTTGCGCGAAATGTCGTTTTCTCGTTAGACCCCAAAGAAGAAGTTTCTTAGCTTAGAGAGCATGTGAGAGGAATTGCGTCAATGAGCGCAGTCGATGAGGCGTGAAGAAACGCAACGGTTCACATTCAGAAAGCCCAGAGGTTTTGCGTTTTAGCCTCAGCGACAAGGGAATAGCAATGGAACACGATAGTCTCCTGTGACGATAGTCTCCGGTGGAGAGTATCGCCGAATGCGCACGGCCCTTAACGATTACTATCGCGCTGAGGATGAGTATCGCCGAAGCCGTTATCCCCAAAGTATACCTACCGGCGAAGGATGTCGATCACGATAGTCTCCGGGGGAGACTATCGCCGAAGGCGCTAACCAGTAACGAACACTTATCGCCGTAGGATGCTAAGAAACTTCTTCCCGGGAAAAAACCCTAAGGCACCTTTATGCCCATTCCCCAAACTCATCGGTTAGCGCTTCTTCAACCTCATCCATGGTGATGCGTCCGATTTCTTTAAGGTGTCCTTCCTCAGACCATTCCAGAAAATCTTCATAAGTGAAATCGGGTTCATCGTAGTAAAACTTGTAAAAAGAAAACCAAGTGCCTTCAGTTCGAATTTCCGCCTCGTAACGTAGGAGGTAGTATTCTGTGTCTTCGAGCATACTTTTCAAAAAGATAGATTGACCGGGTACGACCAGTATAACATGGGCATCTTCATACTCGCGGCCTACAAATTGTAGTGTAAAGGCTTGGATGTGGACCTCTTGAATTGAGTCGAAGGAAGTATCCGAAAGTGGGCCGAGTGATGGTTCTGGATGGTTTACCCAAGTAAAAACCACTTTGTCCAATTTAGTCTCTTCCATCTGTTCCGCGATCTCTTCAATTCGACGCGCAACAACCGTCGGTAAAGTAAATTCCTCGCAGGCTGAAGAGCGGCAGTGATAAACGGGCACGTTTTCTATCTGCCCAACTCCGTGAGCTAAGTCGATGGGTATTGTACGGGTTGTTAAATATCCTGTATCACTACAACCACATGTATCGATAGGTTCTATTGGTTGATTAAACAAATTTGACACCTCACAACAAATTTTAGTCTTAATAGGATGGAGCTTTATCAACACTATTCTTGATTCAGGGCTGTTTTACCTCATCTGAATCTGAGAAGATGTTATCAAGGGCATAGCTGGATTTAGCTATGAGGAAATCCGGTTAATTTTTATACATTAAATGTAGCCATTTAAGACAAACTTTACACTAGGGTAACTTTAATACTATGATACATTACCTTGAGGAAAAATGAAATTAATGGGAGGATAAATTATGTTAGGTGTAAAAAACAAGCCCCTGATAGGATTATTATCAATTATTTTTGCGTTTTCTATGATGGGTTGCGGAGCGCAGAATCCGGGTACACCTTCTGGTCAAGATAAGGCTGCAAAGGTAAATTTAACAGGTGCCGGTAGCTCTTTTGTCTATCCCTTGCTCAATCAACAGATTGAAGAGTATCGCAAGATGAATTCAAACATCACGATTAATTATCAAAGCACAGGTAGTGGCGCTGGAATTAAACAAGTCACAGAGCAGACCCTTGATTTTGGAGCAACGGATGGTCCGATGACAGAGGACCAGATTAAGGCGGCTAAAGGCGGGAAACTATTGCACATTCCTTTAACACTTGGCGCTGTAGCGGTTACCTATAATGTCCCTAATGCTCCAAAGAATCTTAAAATTGCTCCTGCAGACCTCTCAGATATTTTCCTTGGCAAGATTACGAATTGGAATGATCAGCGGATTGCTACCAATAATCCAGGGGTAGCATTGCCAGATACAAAAATCACGGTTGCACACCGTTCAGATGGAAGTGGGACAACCTATATTTTCTCGGATTATCTGAGCAGTGTTAGTCCGGAGTGGTCTAGCAAGGTTGGTAAAGGAACTTCACTAAATTGGCCTGCGGGGATTGGAGGTAAAGGAAACGCAGGTGTTGCGGGAGCCATTCAACAAACTCCAGGGTCTATTGGGTATTTAGAGCTTGCTTATGCAGTTCAAAACAACTTGCCTTATGCCACGATGCAAAATAAAGAGGGAAAATGGATTACACCTTCTCTTCAATCAACCTCAGCAGCGGCTGCTGCAACAACGATTCCGGAGGATATGAGAGTGTCGATCGTCAATGCGCCTGGTGCTGATGTTTATCCGATTGCGGGTTTTACTTGGGTATTAATTTATCAGGATCAAAAGGACAAAACGAAAGGGACTGCTTTAGTGAATTTCGTTAACTGGGCAATTCATGAGGGTCAGAACCTTTCAGAGGGATTACAATACGCCAAGTTACCGGCAAGTTTAGTGGGTCGTGAAGAAGCGATGTTAAAAACAATTACATTC
>NZ_JYNH01000110.1 GCF_000960765.1 Desulfosporosinus sp. I2
AGGTGGAGTTTTAACTCCATCTGGGTCTTAGTCGAGTGAATAGGCATATGCTCGCATTTAGGCGTGACAGTCATTTATAACCCTGTCTGGTGACTGTTCCGGACAGGGTTATAAATGACTGTAAAATTCTTTCTCATAGGAATAGGAGAGTTAGTAGTATGTTGAAAGCCATTGTTCTTGCTGCAATACTAGGTATGTTGTTTCCAGTTGCCGGGCATGTATTGAGTGGCAGGTTAAGTAATAATTGGTTGCGATTTGGAATCTCAATCATTTTTCTGATTGTCTCTATCCTTATTTCTTACTATTTGGCTTTAATATTTAAATGGTAAGACTGCCTCGACCATTGGATATTTTTGCATCCTGGAGGTGACTTAGTGAAGAGTCTTTCATGGGAAAATTTTTTTAAATTCAAATGGCCTTTTAGTTACCGTGTACTCCCCAAAAACATTCCTGACACCGCTTGGGAGGCATTTAGCTCTAAGGAGGAACCTAAGAAAGTGATTAGTACAATGACACCTCAGTCGCTGAGAGCAAGTATGTGGCGAGAGTGTTCTTATATCTGCTCGGAGGAAGAGGCCTTTACGATCTATATGGCACTTGAGTTGGGAAAACCGCTCCTAGTTGAGGGACCACCTGGGAGTGGAAAAACAGAAGTAGCAAAAGTGATGGCCACAATCCTTGAGGCGGAGTTAATTCGCCTGCAGTGTTATGAGGGTCTAGATGAGGGGAAGGCCCTGTATGAATGGAACTACCAGAAACAGATCCTTGATATTCAGAAAGGTGGAAAAGGAAACGTTTTTGGAGCAGACTATTTACTTTCTAGACCGCTCTTAGCTGCTATTCAAGCCAGGAAAACCCCTGTTCTTCTGATTGATGAAATCGACAAAGTAGAGCCCGAGTTCGAGGCTTTTCTGATGGAGATTCTTTCTGATTTTCAGGTATCTATCCCGGAATTCGGCACGGTCAAGGCTAAAACTCATCCCCCGGTAATTCTTACCTCTAACGCCGTGAGAGACCTTGGGGATGCTCTGCGCAGAAGATGTGTCTATCTTTACCTTGATTTCCCAACGATTGATAGAGAAGCTACTATCCTGATGCGGAAGATCCCAAGTATGCGCCCTGGCTTAGCTCTGCAAATTGCCCATACTATGTACTTGCTGCGGGAAAATTTAGAGTTACTGAAGCAACCCTCCGTCTCTGAAAGTCTGGATTTGGCACAAGCTGCTGTCAAAATGGAAAAGACAAGCTTGGACCCCTTGTTCCTGGATCAGCTAAACTCACTTTTTTTAAAGACCAGGGAAGATCAAGAGCAGTTTAGAAAGAAAGGCGGGGGGAAATGGGTGTGCAAAAACCTGTAATTCCCGCAGTCGTCCGAGATAAATGCCAGAGTTATTGGGAATGGCTTGCTTCGCTGTTTCGTTTTTCTGCTGAGATTTCTGCTCGACAAGAGGCTGTCAGTGGCAGCACAAGGTCCTTGTCTATTCCGATTCAGGAAATGTCTGTTCACGCCCACCGCCAGGCAACTGGCTCTTTAACCGGTCAAAATTTGGTCGTAAATAAAGAAAAGCTCACAACCGGGTCCTTAACGGTCCAGGGAAATGAGATAACGGATGATGATGTGGTTTATGCGAGAACCCAACTGCGAAAAATTGCTCAGCATTTAGTTACAAGTTTGTCCCGTAACCGCAAGCATAGCAAGGTTAGAACGCAAATTGACTTAAGAAGATCCCTGCGGCGGTCCATACAAACGGGTGGTGTCTTACTTGAGCTGAACTATAAAACCAAGGTTATTAAGAAACCTCGACTGGTCATCATTTTAGACACTTCCGGGTCGATGCAAGTCTGGATTAGTATGCTAATCCAACTGATTCAAGCGGTTGGCCTTGAATTGTCGAAAAAGGAGATTTTTATATTTGCCGAAGACCTGGAATGTGTCACAAAAGATCTTAAGAAGACCTGGCAAGAAACGGTCAATATCATAAAAACGAGAGCAAACTGGGGAGGTACAACAAGTATTGCTTCTTCTCTTAGTACCCTGCAAGAGCAGCATCATGATAAGTTCTCGCCTCAAACGGTTGTCCTTATGCTTTCTGATTTGTTCACTGCTGAACCTCTAAAATCAGCCGAAGAAGTTAAGAAACTTCGCCGAAAAACAAAAAGTTTCTTTATCTTTCGCACTGTAGATGGCGAGGATGACGATTATTCTTATGAAAAAGGCGTCCGCCCATTTCTTCGAGCAGCAACTGCTGTTTATGACATAAAAGATCTGGGGGGAATGGCCAATGCGGTTAGGAAGGTGTGTATCAAATAGTGCAGGGAACTAATATTATCGGCTCAGATGTCCATGATAGTGCTTCAAGCAATTGTGAGAATCCCATTTTTATAAGTGAATGTTCTGATGTTCAGCTTTAGCTGAAGGTGTTCACTCTGTATGTTTTAGGAAAGAGGGTGCTGGAGTTGTCCTATGGTCGTGAATTAGATATTCCTTTTGACGTTCTGGAGCTTGATAAATATACCTATCTTGTGCCACATGGAATCTTGATTGAAACTGAACTGCTAGTGAAAGCCGGTGTTGTTAAGATTTCGCTGGTACACAGAAATGTCACTGTTGCACCGTTGGAGCGTGATGCAGCTGTAGCATCTTTCGATTCCCATCCGCTTTTTCCAACCGATGAGTTTTTGGCGACGCTTGGAGTAAAGCCTATTGTTACCCGATTCTCTAGTCAATTGTTACAAGTGTTGGGTATTACGATGGAAACAATCTTTGAGTTTTATTCTAAATCCAACCAGAAGTTACTTGAAATTGATCCCTCTCAGCTCTCTATTTCTAAAGGAAAACTTTGCATTGGGGAGTCACCTTCAGAGCAGATGGACATTGTTTGGACCGGGTCCGGTTTTGTAGTGGTTCCTTCTTCAATTAAACTTGTACCGCCGGAAGAAGTAGTAGAGGAAGCAGTAGGCTCAATTATTGGGAGCAAGTTTCGATGTAAATATGGAATGCTTGACATTATACGGAGATAGTGATGGTCATTCATACTATCTCTTTAGACGAATAGCTCAACAATTCGATTTTCCTTAGACAGCCAATATCCCCGAATAGTGAGCCGTAAAGAAGGTATAGCCGTAAATGTGATTGTCAAGAGTGTCAAAAGAGGATTCTCAAAGTGGCAGCCCATCTCTTGCAAGGTGCTGATCAGAAACTCCAGCCGTTCAGCTACCAGCGGTCCAGCAAGCGCGGAAACTCCCCCATATATTGGTAGCGCCACTTCTGCCTTTACAACACCGTCGCAACAGTACACCATTCCCCCACCTAGTTCCTGCAAATGATTTATCGCAATTGCCATATCCAGATCATTACTACCGACAACCACGACATTGCCTTCATCAAAGGACGCACTGATAGCAAGCGCCCCCTGCCGCAGACCGTACCCTTTAATTAAGCCGAGAGCCTTATTGCCCGTCCCTTCAAATCGATCAATGACTGCAATTTTTAAGATATCCTCCCTAAGTTGGAGCAATCCATGATGCAAAGGCATTTCAAGAAGAACTTCTCGGTTTACAATTTCTGTTACCATTGAAATAATCCTAGCACGCACACTAATACCAGTAGCCATAATCTGAAAGAACTCAGGTGCTACGGTGGGAAGTCTGAGACTTTGGCTAAACTGAGCAGGATAATGCTCTGCTGGTAGATCAATTTCCAGTCTCCCCTGCTGAGCCACCACTCGACCCTTCATGATAACCATTTGGGCATCAATTTTATCAATTGTAGGAATAACCACAAGATCAGCAAATTTTCCCGGGGCAATCCCGCCTAGATCTGCATCAAGGTGAAAATGTTCAGCAGGGTTTAAAGTGGCCATCTGAATAGCTGTGATCGGATTCAATCCCGAAGCTATCGCCTTATTAACAATATAATCCATATGACCGTATTTAACTAAATGGTGGGGCCATACATCATCGGAAACCAAGATAGCTCGGCGCAGGTCGATATCCAGCTTGATCAGCTCTGGTACAACGGTTTCCAACTCACGGCGGATCGAACCTTCGCGAATCATCGTCGCCAAACCGAGGCGCAATCTGGCCAGCACATCTTCAGAACTAATCGATTCATGGCAGCTATCTACTCCGTAGGCGACAAAGGCATTTAACCTGCCATTTTTTGCTCCGGCGCCATGCCCTTCCACTGTTTTACTTAGAGCTCGTGCCTTGGCGACTAACGTGTTTAAACCTTCCTCCAATGCCCCACCCACCACACGGGACCAATATACCTCTCCCAAGCCTAATATTTCCGGGTATTCGAGAATTTCTAACATCTCAGCCACGCTGACTGCCGGTTTCTTTGTTCTAAGTGAACAAAGAAACGTAATAACTGGGGCTGTCGCGAAAATTCTAAGGGGATACGTGGGTAGTTTGGTCACAAATGCCCTTACACCCTCTATTCCCACTCCATTGGCTACCTCAGTGGTTTCGGTAATTACCGTTGTAGTACCCCTGGGAAGGGCAAAAGAGACAAATTCTCTTAATCCCAGCCAATAATCTAAGTGGCAATGAGCGTCAATAAGCCCCGGAATCACTACTTGTCCGCTGACATCAAGCCTTATAGTCTCCGGACTTATCGGAAATCCTTGGTCAGGTCCTACATAGGCAATACGTTCACCCGAAACCAAAATCTCGTAATTCTGAAGCAGTTCGCCAGTGTATACATTAAGTACAGTGCCTCCGGATAAAATGAGATCTGCCGCCTCTTTACCCAAAGCGACCCGTTGAAGACGCAAAACATCCTCGGTTTGAATAAACATTTTCATTTTCGTATAATCCCCCTCTTTATAACCATTTTTCTATCCTTACACTACCGATTACCATAGTATTCCTCTCGAACTATGTTATCCTTTGCCTATGTTTCACCTAATAGTTATCATTTCATCGTCAACGGGTGATCGTTGGAAATCATGACAGAGGGTGCGATGAATAGTTTTTTCATCGTACCCTCTGATTGGGTCTTTTCAGACCATTAGGTATTTTCCAGTTTTATACGATCTTCGTCTCGCAATTCCCTTCTGAGAATTTTCCCGATTTTAGATTTTGGCAACATATCACGAAACTCAATATATTGGGGAACCTCATAAGAATTCAATCGTTCTTTACACCATTTAGTGAGGTCATAAGCGCTAACCCCTCGGACATCTTTTTTAAAGACTACGAAGGACTTTATTCTTTCCCCAACTGCTGGATCTTTAATTCCTATAGTACAAGCAGCAATCACAGCGGGGTGTTCTTGAAGTACTGAATCGATTTTGGAGGCAGCCACTCTATACCCTTTATGCTTTATGACATCAACCGAACGGTCTAAGAAGTAGAGCCAGCCTTGTTCATCAATTCGGACAATGTCCCCGGTTTTATACCATATTTGTCCATCTATATTGACAAAATGAAGGGATGTTTCCTCAGGTTTGTTCCAATAACCGGAGACCATATTTTCCGAAGATACAAACAGTTCACCTGGTTGACCTACTGAGACTTCTTCTAAGGTCTCTGAATTTAAAAGTTTCTTTTTTTGAAAAGAGATAAATTTACCCGCAGTACCTTTCGGAGTTTCTTCCTTCGGACGTGGTCCCGTAACCCCCCCGCAGGTTTCTGTAGCGCCATAGCCTTGATAAAGTGGTTTGCCGAATTTTCTAAGCCACCGATTGGCCACTTCTTGTGGCAGAACATCTCCACCTGAAAAAACATACTGCAGACTTCCTAAATTGTATTGGTCAATGCGATCATGTTCTAAAATCATCCGATGCATGGTCGGTGTTCCTAAAAAAGTCTTAACTTTATAGCGTTGGAAATGGTCAAATATTGCGTCGAGACACATTTTGGGAAGTATTATCAGGGTTTCACCCGTGAACAAGGCACCGAAGCCAACGGCTTGACCAAGGATGTGATAGAGAGGTGACCCTTGAAGAACGATATCTTCCCCAAGTGGTATGAGTGATGAGCTCGCAGCTCTTTGTTCAGTACAACTTTCTACTAAAAGAGCATGACAGATGGGGACTCCTTTAGGAAAGCCTGTCGTGCCACCGGTGTAAAGTATTTCAGCAATTTCCTTACCCGTCAATTTCAGAATGGGTGGAGGAGAAGTTCTGCGTTTGAGCAAGTCTGGGAAGGTATAGATATTTCTACCTTGAGAGTCGAATTTACCAGCAGGGATTTTATCTAACAGGTGTCCAACGAGTTTCTTCCAAGAGGGCAATAGATCCACTAAAGTACAGACAATAACCCGCTTAATATTTGTATCTGCAGCGATTTTATCAATATAACCAAAATTTGTGTCCATACAAAAGATGGTTTCAGATCCACTATCATTGGCTATATATTTGAGATCTTTGGGGCCGTAAAAATGGGTTACCGGGATAGCCATAGCACCAAGCCTTAGAATAGCAAACCATGCAATAATCCACTGAGGGCAATGAGGTGCGTAAATAATCACTTTATCATTTTGCTTAACACCCAGTTCAAATAGAGAACCAGCTATTTGCTCGACCATAGTGTATATCTTAGTGTAACTATAGTGCTCTCCAAGATAGATTAAAGCCGAGTGGGAGGACGACTTTTCCGTAGCGTTTTTGAATACCTCATTGATTGACTTACAAGTTTGTCCAGACAATTAACCCACCCCTTTTCGAATATCTCCCCTGCCGTTACGCGGCACCACCTTAGAACTATGTTCCAAAATAGGCCGATTTCACTTCAGGATTATCCATTAATTCAGTACCTGTGCCCGTCATGACCAAAGTTCCGTTCTCAATAATATAACCCCTGTCGATAATAGGCATGATCGGTCTAGCGTACTGTTCAGACATCATCACGGTGACGCCGTGTTTGCGTATCTCCAGAGTAGCCCTCACCACTTCTGCTTGCATATGGGGGCTTAAACCCAGCAAAGGTTCATCCATCAATAATAATTTAGGCTTTGCAACTAAGGACATGCCTATAGCTACCATTTCTTTTTCTCCGCCGCTTAACATTCCAGCCTTATTTTTTCTTAGCTTAATTAAGGGGGGGAAAAGTTCATAGACAAACTGTAGACTCTCTTTGATTTCCTGAGCTTTACGTAAATAACCACCTAACTTCAAATTTTCTTCAACGGTATTGTCGCGAAACACAGGATGCCTTTCTCGACAGAGGATGATTCCAAGCTCTACCCTATCCCGCGGTTTCAAGGACATGATATCAGCATCAAGGTAATTTATACTCCCGGAAATGGTGATTCTTGTGCCACCTTTGCGTTGTTCACGGACTTTTAAGTGATGGGTCAGTCCAGAAAGAGTATTTAGAATGGTTGTCTTTCCGGCGCTATTCGAACCAAAGAGTCCAATGATTTCACCTTGCTTAATTTCAAAGCTCAAATCATTGACTGCTAAGGCGTTTTCATAGAAAACCATGAGATTATTAACATTAAGCACCCGTTTTCACCTCGCTTCCAAGGTATGCACTGGTCACTTCATCTTGAGTCATCACGTCACGAGGGAGACCCTCTGCGATTTTCATGCCAAAGTTCAAAACAATGATCTTATCAATTATTTTGAACAGCTCCGTGAGACGATGTTCAACCATGATCAGTGTCTTTCCTTCCTTTTTAATACGCTCCAGAAGCGGGACAACACTGGCGATTTCTGACATGCTCATCCCAGAAAATAATTCGTCTAAGATGACGATGTCGGGCTCTAAAGCTAAACAACGGGCTAATTCAAGTCTCTTCAAATATCCGTGGGGCAGTGCACCAGCCTCTTTATAAGGAACCTGGGAATCTCGTTCAAAGCCCACTTCTTCTAAGAGGTGAATGGCAGCTTCATCTAGGTCACCATATTTTCCTCCTCTTAACTTTCTGGCCCGTGGGGAAGAGATGGGAATAATTAGGTTCTTAAAGACGGACATGTTATAAAAGGGCCGAGACATTTGGAAACTACGGGCTATCCCCAAATTAACAATTTTATGAGGGGCCATCCCTGTGATATTTATTCCCTTGAAAAGAATTTGTCCCTTATCCGGCTTGACAAAGCCGCTTATTAGGTTAATCAAGGTACTCTTGCCTGAACCGTTAGGGCCAATAATCCCTAAGGCCTCACCGGGTTTAAGTTCAAAGCTAACGTCATTTGTCGCTTTTGTGCCGCCAAAACTTTTGCAAAGATTGGAGATTTTGATAATAGGTTCAATCATGTTTTACTTCCTCCATCGTTGTCAATCGTTCAATCTGGCTGTACTTTCTTTTAACATATTTAAAGAGTCCTTCAGGTAAACCGATAGAAAATAGCAAGAGAAGAAGCGAATATATAACGACTCTAAGTGATCCAAACTCTCGTAATATTTCTGATAGTGGCATTAAGATTACGGCTCCTAAGGCCCCACCGATAAACGTCCCAGCTCCACCAACGACGACTGCCGTTAGGGGAAGAATGGAATAATCCATAGCAAAGGCGGGTACACCGACGAACTGGAAATGGTGAGCCACAAAAGCTCCTGCAAAGGTAGCGGGTAAAGCAGCTATAAATACAGCTTGGGTCTTATACCATTGAATATTATAACCAGCAGCAATAACCGCTCGGTCATTATCTCGAATGCCTTGGAAAACTAAACCATAATTAGACGAAATCAAGCGACGAAAACCGAAAAGCGTAAGTAGGACGACAAACATGAGCAGATAAAGTTTACCTGTCATTCCTGGGATCGGGGGGAGAGCACTCATTCCTTCTGTTCCACCAAGCACTTTAGTAGCTTCGATTAACCTAGCTAACAAAAGAGGTAAAGCAAAGGTAATCAAACCAAAATATATTCCTCTTAGACGCAATACGGGGTAAAGAAAAAGTGCACATATAATGGACCCGACTAGGGTTGCCGTAGGTATTGTGAAAAGTGGGGACCAACCGAATTTAAAGCTTAGATAACCAGCAATATAACTTCCAACTCCAAAGAAGAAAGCTTGCCCTAACGATACTAAGCCCGCAGAAGCTAGCAAATCCCAACTTAAGGCCAACAAAATAACGACTAATGTTGTAACTAACACGTTTAACCAATACATTCCAACGACATCTTTTAATAAAGGAAGGATGAGCATAGCCAAAATGACGATCGCTTTAGGTAAAATAACATAGAGGAGATCACGCATGGAGGCTAGAACAAAAATATCATCAGATCTTACTTTTATGCCACGATCAATGCGTTCTTTCCGGTGGCTTAAATTCGTCCTCACACTCTCTCCTCCAATTCTTTATATTTGCCAAATAAACCTGAAGGTTTAATCGCTAAAACAATGACTATTGCACCTAGGTATACAACTTGACCCCACTGTGGTCCTAGATAGGTACTTGCAATGACCATGGCATAACCAAGAATCAGACTCCCTACAAAAAGACCCAAAGTGCTTTCTAAGCCGCCAAGAACTGAAACGGCCAGAGCAATTAGAAAAATCTCGTAGCCCAAATTAATAGAAATGATACCTAGGGGTAATATGGCTACTGCAGCAACGGAAGCTAAGGCCGCGCCTAATCCAAGGCTGAGCATTGCCGCCCAATCCGATTCAATACCGATACTTAAGGCTGTATACTCGTCTTGAGCCATGCCCCTTAGGGCCAAACCAGTATTGGTATAATGCGTGAAATACCACAAAAATAATGCTATTATCAGAGCGATGCCAATGATGATCAAACGTTGGTAATCAATCGTCACCCCGAAAATTTCTATACTTCCCTTCACAAAAGGGGGAAGACTAAAATCGAAACTCGTAAAACCTTTCCATCGGAAAAATTCGATTAAAGCAACTCCTAGGGCAAAGGTTGAAATGACTTCGGATAAGACGATGCCCCGGACAGGCATTAAAATAATTCGATAGATCAGGGCTCCTAATATTCCCATCAAAACAACCGTAAGAAGCATGGCCACGAGAGGAGATAAGCCTAAATAGTTGATCAGCATCCAAGCAATAAAGCCTGCAGTAAGATACATAGCACCGTGCGCAAAATTTGCTACCCCGCTTAAACCGAAGGTTAGGCTAAACCCAATGGCTGAGAGCATAAGTATTGCACTGTTAACTAAACCGTAGATTAGAAAGTTAGTGACCATGATTCACACCACCCCTGAAAAAATGGTGGAGCGTTTTTTTTATGAAAAACGCTCCTTAAATTGTTGTTAGCCCTTACTTTTCTATGTCAATACGAAACGTTATTTTATAGCAGGAAGTACGATTTCCCCTTCTGCGATCGCTGCAGGGTATACAGGTACTCTTTTGCCATCAACCCACTGGAATGCAATACTGACAGCGCTTGTTTTCGGATCGGAGCCATAAATAATTTGATGGTTCTTATTGAATTTGAGATGGCCAATCATACCGTCCATATCTGTTTGCTCTAAAGCAGTAACAAGTTTGTCGGCATCCAGTGATCCAGCCTTTTTAATAGCTTCAGCCAAAATATAGATGGAATCATACGATGGCCCTCCCCCATGACCAGTAATTTTGGTGCGTTCTGCTTCGCCAAACTTTTTGCCATAAGCCTCATTAAAGGGAATACTCTTGGGAAGCGCTTTCACTGGTAGAGAGGCATTTTCAAATAAGAAATTAACTAAACCGTTGATATCTCCACCAAAGGTTTTCCAAGATGATTCTGAAGCAGCTGAACTAATAAATCCTGTGAAAAGAGCTGGCACTTTCATGGCACTAGCTTGTTTAACTAAGTTGGCAGACTCAGGCATATCAAAGACGGGAACAATGAGTTGAGCACCACCTAATTTTGCTTTGTTAAGCGTTGAAGAGAAATCCGAAGCTCCCGTTGGGTAAGCATCATGCCCTACAACAGTCCAGCCATTAGCTTTAGCCCACTTTTCCAGCCCGTCATTGGTCCCTTTGGCCCAAGCGACATCTTGATTTACAAAATATACTTTATTGTAATTAAACTTTTTACCTATAGTACTTAAATTATCGGCTAGGTTACCTACGAGATACGGAGAACTGAGGCCGACTCTAAACATGTACTTGTATTTTGGATCTGATTCAACCTTTTTTTCAAAATCAGGGGTCATGGCAATGGATACCATGTAGGGGAGCTTATATTTAGCGATCATATCCATGGCCGAGAGAAGAACCTCTGAACGTAAAACTCCAACAACCATCGCAGCAGGTTTCTTTTCTAGAATTTGTTTTTCGATGGCTGCCAAGGCATCTGTTACAGGAATTGAAGGTTCAGCATCTCTGGTATCGATCGAGACGATTTCAAAAGGACGTTTGGTACCACCAACATCCACGCCACCACTAGCATTTATTTCGTCCACGGCCAATTGCGCCGCTTTTAGAGAACCAGCAGCATCAAATTGGCCCAAGGAAGTTGCAACACCTAGAACAATTGAGTCTGCCTTTTTCTCTGTGGTGGTAGTGGTAGCAGTCTTCTGGCCACATCCAGATACGCTTAATAACATACTCGTCATTAATAATAGACTTACACCAAGAGCTAAAGCTTTCTTTTTCATAATTTGCCTCCTCAATTTATTGTTTTAGGGGATATGATGTTTTTTGGGAAAGAAGACTAACCTATATTCTCAATCACCACCTTTTTTATTTTTTTAATTTTTTAATATATATTGAATTTTCAGATATCATCACTTCCAAATCATAACATATTGAGGTTTCACATTACTACCTCCGAACCAGTCTAAAATTAACATATAATTTCACCCGATTCATGCTAAAAGCCTTTTTCTAGGCATACTTAGTACGAGGTACCACTACTACTTGAAATGGAAGTCTCACGACCAGTTCAAGCGGGAGCAAAACACGATCATCCTTACAGAGATCAGAACGATAAAGGTTATAGAATCATAACGAGACTTAAAGAATAGGCTCCTACTTATAATTCTCATCAGGGGTACTTTTAAGTAGAAGCCTATTCTTTAGATATACAGATTAACAAGCTACTTAGCTTGAATCCCGAAGAAGTACATTGCTACAATGCTTTTCTAAGACATAATTTTGTCTTTTCCCACAAGCTGAAGGATGTTGATAGCTAAGTATAGATTAAAAAAGCTTGGCCATCTTTCGGATCCTGCCCGGTAATTTCTTTAATTCGCTTTAATCGATACTTTAAACCACTTATTGACATATCCATAGTTTTTGCAGTTCCTTCAACATTACCGCGGTGGCTTAGAAACTCTTGGAGTGTAGGTATAAGTTGAGTTTGAAAGGTTTCATCATAAGTTAATAAAGCTCCTATATGGTTAGTTGCAAAGCTATAAATATCTTGTGGATCTAAGACTCTAAAAAGCAGGGCATGGGTTCCAAACTGCTCAAGTGAGATTACTTTACTATGTTTTTTTAGAATTTTACCTATTTCAAGTGCTTTTTTGGCCGATATATAGGAATTGTTAAAATCAGATAGCTCAGTGCAATTGCTCCCAATACCCATAGACAATGTAATTTTCGGATAGCTCTTCAAAACTTGATCAATAATTTTTTCGGCCAGTTGTCTGGTAATTTTCTCCGGGCAGTTCGGTATAGTTTGTTGGACTAGTAAAATCAAATTATCCCCTTTGTTTACTACTATTCCTTTGCCAAACCGTTCTAGGTAACCTTGGACAGTACTGACAAACTCGGTTTTAAAATGCAGAATTCTTTTTTCATCTTGCCCTAAGGATTTATCCAGTAGAGAAAAGTTTTGAATCTCTAACACTAAAACACGATGTGGTAGGGTAATGTCATAATTCAATCCTCGTGCTCGGTTAATGATCGAATTGGGGTCAACTAAATTCTCTGAGAGCAGGTCATCAATAAAATCACCCTTTATGCGCCTTTCTACTTCGGCGATTTTCTTATGTTCTAATATTACGAGAGCAAAAACGCTGGCGGCATGTTCCAAATCAATATTTTCCAAATCCGAAAAGGGTAACCCTATGCGCAATAAAGACACAAAACCAAGATGTTGACTGCCAACCAAAATTGGTGAGACCAACCGATAAACAAAACAATCCGCATGTTGATCCGCTAGTTGAAATGGACGCTTTTGTTGAAGGTAAAAAGCGGAAGTCTTTTTGAAAGATGGACTCGACAAAATTGAGAGATACGGCGTTAGGATATCTTTTGTCGTAGATTGCCCTTGAAAACAGGTGGATTGTGGGACCAAATGGTCATCTTCCTGAATTACAGTACATTTCATTAATTTCGCAAGACTGGCAGTGATATTTTCTATTCCTTGGCCTTTCAAAATACATTGTGTCAATTGTTCGTGAATAGTGACTGTTCGTTCCAGAATCTGATTTTGAGCCTTAATCCTCTGATGAGCTGTTTCTAATTCTTCACTAATTTTATTAACTTCATAATAGGCTAGTTCAGGCAGTATTTCTTCTCCCCAATCTTCAACCGACTTTCCAATAAAAGTACAGTGCTCATCCCCTTGGCCTACACATTGTACCTCTTTATAAATGACCTGCTTCCCTAGGCGAGCGGAACTATAGCCACTAGCATATCCAATTGAATTCCAGCATACTGGTTCGTGGTGGTGACCAAAATGAAGGATATGTTGTTCTGCTTCATAGGAGTTGGTCCAATATCCTTTATAATATGAGGCACCTGTCTGTGGATCAATATTACAAAAAAATTCACTTAAGGCGTAGCCTTGAAGAGTGTGCATGATAGGACCGGTGAATATTCCCTCTTGGTCTTCGTCCCATTGGAATTGTTTTTTCATATTTGTATAGGCCTCAAAACCACAGGACCAGCCATATCGAATCAGAAAACCTTTAGCTCGATCCATACTCAAGGTTTCGATTAAGTCTTTGCGTAGCATACCCAGAGAAGTAGCGTCGAAGATCATCACGCGAGAGCCTTTTAAAAGGATTTTGCCCTTTTCAGGTAAGAATTCGAGTAGCTCTCTTAAACGAATTTCGGAAATTTGCACCTTATCCCCTCCTGGATATTCACTCTATACATGCAAGTGTCATGTAATTCTCAAACGGTTTAGATGTCTTTAACAAATTAATAGTTTACGTTATTACTTTAATATATCAAAATATTCAGTTTACTTATACAGACAAGCTGTGAACTGTTATTAAGTAAGGTTTGATGGTAAGTAATGCTATGTTAACGAACATTGGATTAACAGTGAACGGTTGTATACGAGGGCGATCAGTGCACATGATCTTGTATTTTATATAATGAACCTACTGGTTCTTTACAGTTTTCTATTTTGTGGGTTAAAATACTTACAGAAACTTTTTTCGAAATTGGAAATAGTGTGTTACATTTTTACTGAGGGGGGAGAAAAAAAGGCATGAAAACATTAATGACAGGCAATGATGCAATTGCTCGAGGTGTCTACGAATACGGTGTCAGCGTTGCTACAGCCTATCCAGGCACACCTAGCACAGAAATCCTCGAAAATATTGTCAAATACCCGGAAGTTTATTGTCAGTGGTCGCCTAATGAAAAGGTAGCCATGGAAGTAGGTATTGGCGCTGCTATTGCCGGTGCTCGCACCCTTGTTACCATGAAAATGGTGGGGGTCAATGTCGCGGCCGATCCGCTTTTCACCGTGGCTTACACCGGAACACGTGCGGGTTTAGTCTTAGTATCTGCCGATGATCCGGGAATGCACTCTTCTCAGAACGAGCAGGACAATAGACTTTACGCGGCGTTTGCCAAGATTCCTCTGTTAGAGCCCTCGAACTCCCAGGAAGCGAAAGACATGGTGGGCTTGGCAATGGAAATTTCTGAAGACTTTGATACTCCAGTTATGTTACGAACGACAACTCGGATAGCGCATTCCCAAAGTTTGGTAGAACTAAAGGAGCCCATGGAACGACTTACCAAACCCTTTGAGAGGAACCCGCAAAAGTACGTGATGCTTCCTGCCCATGGACGGGCTCGCCGTTTAATCGTAGAAGAACGAATGCAAAAACTCGCTAACTTTTCCGAAACCGTGGCTGTCAACTTTATGGAGATGAACGATACAGCCATTGGTATCATCACCTCGGGTATTTCGTATCAATATGCTAAAGAGGCCCTACCTCAGGCGTCCATCCTTAAATTAGGCCTAACTAATCCCTTGCCTTCAGGCTTAATCAAAGAGTTCGCAGCCAAGGTTAGCAAACTCTATGTTATTGAAGAATTAGAACCCTATATGGAAAACGAAATTCGTCGCTTAGGTATTTCCGTCATTGGCAAGGAATTTTTTCCACCTTACGGAGAACTCTCCGTTCGGATGATCTCGGAAAAAGTGACGGGTCAAAACGGACTATCCGTTGCTAAACCCTTTGACTCTCCGTTCAGGCCACCGGTCATGTGCCCGGGCTGCCCCCATCGCGGACTGTTTTACACCCTCAAGCAACTCAAACTCGTTGTTTCTGGCGATATTGGCTGTTATACCCTTGGAACCATGCCTCCTCTCCAGGCGA
>NZ_JYNH01000111.1 GCF_000960765.1 Desulfosporosinus sp. I2
GCGCTGCGGGACAAGTTTCCTTTTAATTGTGGTTGTTGTAAGCATCTTTGTGTTCGCATTTGTGGGATTGCACCCCTTATGGTGGCGATTACTTTCTCGCATGCTTCTTATGCCTTTAGTTGCGGGGATAGCTTATGAGATCCTGAAATTCTCTTCGCGGCATTTAGAATCACCGTGGTTTCGATGGTTGATAGTACCAGGTTTGTTATTACAGAAATTAACCACGAGGGAACCGGATGATGCCCAGCTCGAGGTCGCGTTGGCTGCATTAAAAGGCGTTTTGGATTCAGGTCAGGAACTAACGTGAATTTTGGGGTGTAAGGGTAGAAAATAAGCTAGACAGGGTATTTTAACAAAAATGTTAAAAATCCGTTAACTTCATGTAATTCTCTTATAGTAGAATCTATTTGTGAATCGAAAATGGGAGGACTACAATGAAGAAGAAGGCATTATTGATATTTATTATTATTGCTCTATTGGTTACAGGTTTTTTTCTATCAAAAGTATTTGCAATACCCCGTCCTTGGCAGCTAGCCCCTACTGCTAACCCGTACCAAGCTCAACCTAATCCGGATGTTAGGCAGCCGACTAACATTGATGCGAGTGGAGCATGGTACAGTCCGACGAATCCTAACAATCAGCCTAAATATTACTGGTATAATAGTCATCATAACAATGGCTGGAATAATGTATTTAGGAATTGGTGGTGTTGGTAAATTGGTAATGGACATTCTAATATGAATCCCCAACAACACCAACAATTGCATAATAGTATGAACGGAAATGGTTATAACACTAATCATAACGAGAACCATAATACTAACATGTCTGAGAATCATATCTCTAGAAGTCAATATGGTCATAAATGATAAAAATCTACTGATTAGGTAAAACTGGGCTGAAACAATGCCCAGTTATTTTTTGCCTTTCATTTAAAATTGCGTGTGTTGCCAACTACGACCTTATTCATTTAATTACTTGATTGGGTGGATAAAAAGTGGCTGAGGATATAATCTTCAGCCACTTTTATGTCATTAGGAAGTTTGACGATGAATTCAGTCTCTTGCCCGACATTACTTTGTACTGTGATGGTGCCTTGATGGAGGACCGTGATCTGATGGACAAGTGCCAGACCAATTCCAGTTCCACCAGTTTCACGGGTGCGGGATTTATCGGCACGGTAAAAACGCTCGAATATATAAGGGAGATCGTCTTCCGGGATACCGATACCCGTGTTTTTAATTCTGATTTCGGCAGAATCTTGTGTTTGCGTAAGTGTGATGGTGACTCGACCGCCAACATCTGAGTACCGATAGGCATTGTGAACGAGATTGTAAAAGAGGCGGGTCAGAAGCCGGCCGTCCCCGGACGTAGTCACGGATTCTTCAGGGGCACTCCAATTTAGAGTTAATTCTTTTTCCTGGATGAGCGGATGGAGGCTATGAATTACTTTTTCAAGAAGATGCGTTAAGTCCACCGGTTCTAGGATTAGCGTTAAAGCACCCATTTCCGCCACATTTAAGTCTTTAAGGTCGCTGGACAAGTCAACTAATCGGTCAATTTCCTCATGAATTGAGGAGAGATTTTCTGGATTGGCAGGAAGGACACCGTCCTGGAAGGCTTCGATATAGCTTTTGATCGAGGTTAAGGGAGTACGCAGTTCGTGGGCGATATCGGCGGTAAACTGTTTGCGGAGGGTTTCTTGTCTATTTAAATTGTCGGTCATCCCATTAAAAGCGTTCGCTAGTTGCCCTACCTCGTCTTTGGAGCGAACGGAAACGCGTTCGTCGAGGTGCCCATGACCAATACGATTGGCTGCTTGCGTTAATCGTCTGAGCGGAGCGACGAGTCGGCGGCTTGTAAAGTAACTGAGAATAATCCCAAATAGAAGCGCTAATCCTCCAGCGAAGAGTAGAGAGCGAAAGACTGCGGATTGGAAGCGGACATCTTGGGGATTGAGAATCTGTGCGGTTGCTGGGTAGCGAACCTGTGCGGTGGCTAAAGTCCCGAGGGGTCCTGACACCGTAAAGGTTTTTGTTTTCCAACTTGTAGGGGAATAGGAGGACATGCTCATGCCCATACCCATACCCATGCCCATTTCGCCTTGTCTTTGCATCATATCTTCCATGGTGTTGCTTAATGTGGCTATAAGCTTACCGTTTAGATCTGTCAGAGTAACAATTGTACCCATTGGGAGGGAGTGAGTAACTTCGTTTAAAGATGTAGGATCCCAACTCCCCTTGCTCTGATAAAGGGCACTCAGACGAGAGGGTAACTGTTCTAAGGTTGCTTCATTCGCCTGGGTTAAATAATCAGTAAACTGTTGTTTGAAGACGAAGTTTACGGAAAGCATGCTGAAGGTTAGAGTGATTATCGCGATGATCAGGGTAGAAAGAAACAATTTTGTGCGCATCTTATTCCCCCGCACTTGGATTAAACTTGTAGCCGATACCGTAAACGGTCAAAATAATTTGTGGGTCTCTGGGGGTAGTTTCTATTTTTTGGCGAATCTTTTTGATATGAGCATCAACCACTCGTTCATCACCATCAAAGGTGTGTCCTTGGACAATCTCCACTAGCTGACCTCGAGATAACACCCGCCCAGGGTGCTTCGCCAAGGCACCAAGGATTTTAAACTCAGTTGGAGTTAATAATACATCTTGATCATGAAGTCGTATTGCATGCTGTATGTTATCAATCGTAAGTCCATTATCAAAGGAAATTACGTCAGCAAGCGGTGCAGTTTCGTTACTGGTTCGTCGTAAAACAGCCCGGACACGGGCAACCACTTCACGAGGGCTAAATGGTTTTGTAACGTAGTCATCCGCACCGATACTTAATCCTTGAATGCGGTCCTCTTCTTCGACTTTAGCAGTAAGCATGATAATTGGAACTGAGGAAAGTTTGCGGATTTCGCGGCAAATTTCTGTTCCAGACATGCCTGGGAGCATTAGATCAAGGATGAGAAGATCAAAAGGGTTTTCTTTAAACATAGTTAGCGCAACAAGGCCGTTTATGGCCGTACTTACCTGAAATCCTTCCTGTTGAAGATAGGCTTTCAGCACGGTCGTGATTTTTTTTTCATCATCAACTAGTAAAATCCTCATGGATAGACAGACTCCTTTTCAAAACGGCTGTAAATGTACTCGCGATAATAACAGTAAACCCGTGACCAAGGCCATAAATAAAGAGCAAGACAGAGCCATAATATTAGTATACCTTGGCCTGCCACATAAGTCATCCTTGGTTATAATTCTCTTGCGCTTCATTCGGAGCATTTTTCTGAGCCACAGAAGCCAAATCATAATAAGCATTGCCTAAATCCTGTTGAAGTTGAATATCATTAGGGGTTGACTTTACCTGTAGATTGAGAGCATCTACCCGACTCTTTAAGCTACTATAATCATTGTTGCCAGAAGCCGAGGAAGAGTCTGGGGAAGTACCGTCGGAGAAATACCCAAAGACCTCTGCACCAACCAAACTAATGGTTAGCAAAATTGCGAGAACTATGGCTTTGATTTTTTGGTTTTTCTTATTATATAAGCATAGAAGATCCTCCCAAAATGTAAGCATTATTTGCGAAATTTTATATTTTAATGTTTTTCTCATGTAACCGTCACTTATTTAGAATGAGCGCACTCGAATTCGCGAGTGCGCTTACGCATTAAACATGAAATTATCCTAAGTCTGACTTCATCTGACCTCTGGCCTCCGATTTCTGACCTCTGAATCTACATCCGCATTCCCATTCTCACCGTAAAGGTAAGGAAGTTTAGGATACCGAAGAGCAAGATGACAACTAAATACGGCATAGCGACTGATAAGGCTTTACTCGTACCGTAGTTCTTTTTAGCAATCCTATAGGCAGTGTACATAGAACCAATAGTTCCGGCGATGACTAAGACGTATTGCATAATTTGGATTATCGGGTCAGAAACGAAGTCTGTTGGCCCCTCAAGATGCACTCCAAATAGCCCCATGAACGTGTAGTAGATTGACTTTCCTTCGGCTAGAAAATGGAACAAGTTGTGGGCCATATGGGCAGCCAGGTCAAGCGGAATGACAGCATATCCAAAACGTGCGAAGGCTGTTCGCATAGTCTCACCGGTAAAACGCTTAGAAACTGCAGTCGCTGCGAAAAGAAGTAATACCGGAGTAGTCATCGCGATTATAAAGAGAATTGTAAAGGCGACATCTTTACCAATACCTAATGACAGCTCGGCCCACTTAAGGTAGGACTGATAAAAGTCCAACATGGTAATATTCTGTACAAAGACAATCCCGACGATAACAATAGCTAAGAAAGACTCTTCGAAATGCGCCCTGGTCATAGACCAAAATTCACTGGTGGGTTTGCGGGATGTTAGTCGGATAGAATCACGGGGGCAGCTCTTGATGCAGTTCCCACAGAGGTTGCAGTTAGCATTGTTTTCCATAGCCATCGGGAATTCAAACATAGGACAGCCAGGTGTTTTGTCATTTCCCCTATAACAATCCCTTGTTTTGCAGGTTTTGCAGGTTTCTTTGTCGGCACGAAGCTCCAGCATACCGGCTCGGGAATAGTTACCGGACAAACTACCGAGGAAACATAAATAACGACACCAGGTACGGCGTTCAAAGAACATTGCGGTTACCATTACACCGCCTAAGATGAGTAACAAGAGGGTGCCAGATCCTCGAGGAGATTCCACTATCCCCCAGATGTGGTCGGACCAAGTGATGAAAATGAAGGTGATATCAATGATCCATAGTCCATATTTCCTCAAAAAATTCGGGACTTTTCGGTTGGCCCCAAAGAGCTTCTGTGTCAAATCGCTCACCCAGCCAAAGGGGCAGACGCCACACCAGAACCGTCCGAATAGGAAGAAGAAGAAGGGTAAGAGTGGCCACCATAGAACCCAAGTTGCGGCAGTACCGAAGTTATCGTGGGCGCTTGTGGGTCCCGCTAGAGTTTCTATCATAATGACCGCGAAAACAAGCACGGCAGCCCATTGGAAAATTCGCGGATAAAGTGAACTTTGCAAAAACCACTTAAGGGGTTTAAACTTAAGAAAGTTTCTATCTTGTGGGGATTTAGGTTGTGAGGATTGACTCATTATTATACCTCCTTCAAAGCGTTTTGCTTACGTTTTAGGATTTGAGCATAAATACCGGCCAGTACTACGATTCCGCCAACACTTCCAATGAGGATCCAGTTCGGGCCAGTTTTGGCGACGGTAAGTGGCACAGTGACAGTGGTTTCTCCAAGAGTCGGAGAACTGATATGAATCTCCTGGCTCCATTCCCCTTGTTTGGTTGGAATGAGGGTGATTGTGTACATGCCAGGTTCCATGTTGTCTAGTTTAGCTTGTCCTTCAATGGAAGTGTCTGAGGACATGCTCATACCGGGCATGCTACTGTCCTTTTCACCGTCCATGAGCATCATGTTCACATTCACTGAAGCATCGAGGACAGGTTGTCCGGTTGTCTTGTTCTTAACGGTAATCATAAAGTTGACAGGTTGATTCGGGGCAGGGTTCTCGGGGGTAAATTGCACATTCACTTGGAACTTGCTGTCGTTGGATAGGGTAGTATTCATAGGCTTATCAGCAGGTTCAGAAGTAGAAGAAGGGGCGTCAGACTTCATGTCAGGCATGTTCATGTCGGACATGTTGTTGGATGAGGCCGGTTTTGAATCAGCTAATGCGGGAAGGGTAAAAAGTAATAAAGAGAACAGGGTTATAACGATAAGGGATAGTTTCTTTTTCATGAAGCACACTCCTAAAAATTAATTCTGGATACCCTTATACGCAAATTCTGTGCCAACTTTATAACGAGTCCCAAATATCCTTTGATTTATTGATGACTAACCGCCCAAAATGAGGTTATAGGTTCATAATCCGTCATTTTAAATTTCAAAAAAAGATTTTTTAATAAAAACTTTGGATTAATAACGAAATAATGTAAGAGTTGGATTAAAAAACTGTGGGATTTCCCACACTATGGTGTGGCAAATCCCGCAATCGAGGAGGGTGAGTATGAGAAGGGTTTTAGTCGCAGATGACGAAGCAAATATACGTTGGGTTTTAGAACGGGCATTAAGTAAAGCTGGTTATGACGTGGAAACGGTGGCGGACGGGCAAATAGCTTTAGACCGGGCTTTAGCTGAACGTCCAGATCTTGTCCTTGTAGATCTGAAAATGCCGAAGAAGGACGGCTTAAGTGTCCTACGCACGTTGAGAGAGCATTATCCGGATTTACTGATTGTGATGATGACCGCACACGGAAGCACCGCCACAGCGGTTGAGGCTATGAAAGCTGGGGCGCATGATTATATATTGAAACCTTTTGATATAGATGAACTGCTCATCACGGTGTGTAAGGCCTTTGAAGTGGCCCCTACTGCTAGCCCGTACCAAGCCCAACCTAATCCGGATGTTAGGCAACCGACTAACCTTGATGCGAGTGGATCATGGTACAGTCCGACGAATCCTAACTATCAGACTAAATATTACTGGTATAATAGTCATCATAACGATGGCTGGGATAATGTATTTATGAATTGGTGGTGTTGGTAAATTGGTATAATAATAAAGAATTTGACCCGTTGCTATACATAGCAAAACAACCCGGGCGAATATACAGCAGAGACCAGTTACTAAACATGGTTTGGGAATACGATTACTGTGGAGATTCACGTACTGTTGACACCCACTTCAAACGATTAAGGTCTAAGACCGAAAATCAGGTGGGTTACAACTGCCATTATGAATACAACTGGAAACATTTTATACAGTCAAACGGCCATTGATCAGTCGACGAACAAAATACCTTTTAGAGCCAAGTTTTAAAGAGAAAGTCATTAGTGATAAAAAAGTCGTTTTCGCTGGCAAGATCGGGGGCAATGAAGAGATGCTTCTTGTGGCTGTTCCTTAAAAAAAGATAACTGGGTTATCGGCTTGGTAGTTATCTACAGCCCATTAGCAAGCATGAAACAGCATGTGGACAGCATTAAAGCAATTGCACTTATAGAAGCATTGATAGGGATTGTTTTAGCTACAGTTTTAAGTATGTCTTTGCTTAACAACGTAGAGAGAGAAAATAGCTTTATCTTATAAAAAGTTTTTACCTACCCCCAAAAAATAGTCTGCCTTAACGAATAACTGGATGAAACAAACCTTGTCGTAATCAAAGGTTAAAATGGAAGGATGATTTTTTATGAGAAACATTAAGAACACATTCTTGGTAAGTGCCTTATCACTTGGTTTAATAGTTGGTGCGGTCGGTGTAGCCGGTGCTGCCACCTCCACGGACTATCAGCAAAAAATAGCCGAATGGATTAAAAACGATCCTAATCCGATGGTCATGAACACGAATTCCGGTGCTACCCCAGTTGCTGCCCCGGCTACTACCCCAGTTCCTGCTCCGGTTGCTACCCCAGCTCCTACCCCAGTTGCTACCCCGGTTGCTGCTCCGGCAAGTACCCCTGTAACCGTTCCCGCAAAAACCGTTACCTCTGCACCCGTCACTACAGGGCAAGCCAATCAATATCATTACAATGATGGACATTCTAATATGAATCCCCAACAACACCAACAATTGCACAATAGTATGAACGGAAATGGTTATAACACTAATCACAATTATAACGAGAATCATAATACTAATATGGGTGAGAATCATATGTCAGGTAGCCAATCGGGTCATGAATGATAAAATCTAATGATTAAGTTAAACTGGGCTGAAACAATGCCCAGTTATTTTTTGCTAAGGTACTATGGAGGAATGTGGTAAGACTTCGCTTTAGATAGATCCATATGTAGAGAGCTAACACGGGGAACCCGTTTAGGGTTCCCCGTGTTTTATGTTATGTGTATAAAGATTATTGTTCCAATTGCTTACAAATTGAGTAGGGATCTCAACTTCTGTAGGCAAAAGTGTTTGTATTGGGTGATTCACAAGCTGAATTTTACGGGTAGAGTAAAAAAATAAGCGACAGTAATAATTTTGGCAATAGTTAAACTGATAACTTATAATAGAAAGTGTATAAAATATCACAATAATAAGGGGTTAAATTTATGTCTAGTACAATATTTCTATTTCTTCTAGCCGGGTTGGCAGAAATAGGTGGGGGATATTTAGTTTGGCTTTGGTTACGTGAGGCCAAGCCAGTATGGTATGGAATTATTGGTGGACTTATTCTTGTTCTATACGGGATAATTCCTACCTTTCAAAAGTATCCTAGTTTTGGAAGGGTGTATGCTGCCTACGGTGGCGTTTTTGTTATTCTTTCAGTGCTTTGGGGTTGGGGTATAGATCGTAAAACACCTGATGTTTACGATTGGATTGGGGCTTTAATCTGTATGATTGGTGTCTCTGTAATACTTTGGGTGCCAAGGCAATAGCAACAAAATATGCGAGAGGATATGATCTGAATCGTATCAGTGGAGAAAGAAGTTACTTCATGGTTAAGTACAAACACTTGCAAGTCGAGTTCACCTGAATCGTATTGGAAAGGGGGATTAAAGGTGGAAGACAGGTTAAAGATCCTCGTTGTGGATGATGACCCTTTGATTAGGGAATTAATACAGGTTTATTTGGAAGAAGAATTCATCGTTATTCATGCTGAAAATGGTCTTGAGGCTATAGAGAAAGTCCAGACCGATAAACCCTCCTTGGTGTTGTTAGACATAATGCTACCAAAATTTAATGGTTGGGAAGTCTGCAAACAGATAAGGACCTTCTGTCAAGTGCCAATTATCATGGTTTCTGCAAAAGGAGAAGAAATCGATAAAATCCTTGGCCTTGAATTAGGAGCCGAAGATTATATAACGAAGCCTTTTAGTCCCAGAGAACTCCTAGCAAGAGTTAAAGCTCAAATTAGAAGAAGCTTAATAGGTACGGAAGTTAAAAAAGGTTTTTCGCATTCCACTGGGCTAGGGAATAGGATTTCCGATGCTATTCTTGACTTGCCAGGGCTTCAGATTAATTTTATAAAGTATCAAGTTCTCTTAAACGGGCTGGAGGTTGTATTAACAACTAAAGAATTTGATTTATTGGTTTTTTTAACCCGTAATAGAGGACAAGTCTTTACTAGGGAACAATTATTGAATAAGGTTTGGGGCTTTGACTATGCAGGCGATACTAGGGCCGTAGATTCAGCCATAAAACGTCTGAGGAAAAAGATAAATAATGAAGAAAAAAACCACATCTTCATTCATACAGTGCGGGGAATTGGGTATAGATTTGAGGTGCCAAATCAATGAAAACCATATTTACGAAGTTGGTTGGCTCCTATATCCTGATTGTCGTAATAAGTTTGGTTGTTATAGGGGTAAGCCTATCCTTCATGTTTAATAACTACCTTTTTGAGCAGAAGGAAAGGGAGCTAATTATTAAAGGGCAGGATATGGCACAAGTGGTTAAGCCCTTTTTAGTTGAAAAAGAGGACCCCCATGATTTTGTCAATATGGCTAACCGTCTGGACTTAAACTTAGGAACTGAGGTCTGGGTAGTCGATAAAAAAGGAGCGGTTATAGCCACCGCCGCAAATCATGAATACTGCGAAGGGAATTATTTAGAAGCTTCAGAGCTTAAAAAAATGCAATCAGGGAGCATATCTGTATATAAAGGGAAATCCCAATATTTTCAGGAACCAGTTATTCGGGTTATAATTCCAATTATTCAAGAGGAAAAGGTAATTGGGGCCATAGTTCTTTACTCTCCGATTCAAGGAATTAATAAAGCATTAGCCAGCCTTTCTCAATTAGTACTGACAGCAGGAATTATTTCCTTAGCTATTGCTTTTCTAATAGGGATAATACTATCGAGGCGTCTTTCAAGGCCAATTTTGACCATTACCGAAGCTTCAACATTAATTGCAAAAGGACAAAAGCAGGTCACTGTTCCGACGGATACCAGCATTGAAGAAATAAACCAACTCGGAAAAACTTTTAACGATATGTCGAGTAAGGTTGAAGCCAATGAGGAAAGAATGAAAGAATTTGTTGCTAATGTATCACACGAATTAAGAAGTCCTTTAACATCGATCAAAGGATTTATTGAAGCCTTGATTGATAACAAGGGCAAAACGCCCGAGGCGCAGCAAAGATTTCTTACGATTATTAATGACGAAACCGATCGATTATCTCAGTTAGTTAATGACCTTCTGATTTTGTCCAGATCAGAAGAGGAGATTTTTCTGAAACCAGAAGAAATTGAGCTTAAAAAATTTATTGAAGATGTGTTAACCAGCTTCCAACCAAGGGCTGAAGAAAATTCTATTACTATGGAAGTCATTTCTGAAGAAACTAGTATTTTTCTAAAAATCGATTTAAACTCCCTCAAGCAAATCATAGTAAATTTAGTGGATAATGCTCTTAAGTATTCAACGCAAGGCGGAAATGTATCGATATCCTTAAAAGAGTCTGCGGAAATGATTAGCATTTCAATAAGTGACTCTGGGCTCGGAATTCCTGAAAGAGATCTGCCCCATATCTGGGACAGGTTTTATCGGGTAGATAAGGACCGAAGCCGCGAAACAGGTGGTACTGGTTTAGGCTTAGCTATTGTTAAACAGTTAACCGAAAAAAATGGTGGCCAAGTAGAGGTAGAAAGCGTCCTAGGCAAAGGTTCTGTTTTTAGCGTAAGATTTTAAAAAATATTAAAACGCTAATTAGCTCATAATAAAATCAAACCAGGTGGTCATCTGGTTTTTTCTTTTTGGCTCAGTTATATTCTACTGTTGATTTTCTCCATGACTAATAGGGGTTACCCCCTATTAGTACACTTTTTAACATTCTTCTATTGTCAAATTAGGTAGCAGTAATCGGGTCCCCGATAATCTTTGCCAAATCACCCAATATTGTTTTATTGCTTCCGATATAACCTACAATTATTTTGCCTTGTAGATAAAAGTGAGGCTTATCAATCCAATCAATTATACTGTTGCCAATTTGTCCATCGCTAGTAATTCTTTGTGATTCGGATTTTGCAGTGGCATTATCTGTAAACTCGTAGATAAAAATAAGGTCGCCATTAACCTTGATAGATTTTGCAGTCACACTGAAGAACTTAATCTCATTCTGAGAGGGTTGTAGTTCCTCAAGTGAGTAACCTTTTGCTCTCATGGCAGTGGTAAAAGTATCATAATCGATAGCGGACTGAGCTGTAACCGTATTTCCCTTTGATTCAATTTGTGGACTAACCCCAGAATTAGAGCAACCTGACACAATCAATGCAAGTATAAGCATCACTAAAACGATTCTAAGTTTCTTCATAACATCACTCCTTCTAGTTATTTAAGACGAATTAACAAGACATAATCTGATGTTTATGCAACACTAAATTCCGATAATCGTAATGAACGATATGTTTCTTTTACGGGAAACAAAAAGCATAACCGGCAATACCAATCCGTAGCTGAGGGAAACTACCAGAAGATTAAAACTTAAAATCCGGATAGGGTTACGAGTTTTCATCCAATGTCACCGTTCCTTTGGTCCCATCTACAGTAACCATCTGTCCAGTTTTGATGGAACGGGTGGCTGAGCGAGTGGCCATGACCGCCGGGATGCCATATTCGCGAGCTACAATACTGCTGTGGCTGAGCGGCCCTCCGATATCGGTGACGACTGCGGAAGCCGATGCAAACAATGGAGTCCAGGCCGGGGTGGTCGTTACGGCTACCAATACATCGCCAGGTTTGAGCTTGCTAAAATCTCCTGAACCAAATAAAACGCAAGCCGGAGCAGATACCGCCGCTGGTACCCACACCTTTCAGCACCACCGTGCTGCCTTTTTTTTCGCCCTCCTCTCCATGAAGTAATTTTGACCAGCGGGTTTTTTCCGGCAGCATGACCGGGGGGACTACTTTAAGAAAATCCTGCCACTGCTTTTTTCGTGCAGGAATACGTTCAGCCATGTCAGACAGTGGAACGCCACGTGTGAGGGTGTTGGCCAATTCTTCCACCTCAGGCTTTTCGAGCCAATAGATGTCTTCAATTTGTCCAAACGCTCCATCGGCAACAAAACGACGACCAAACTCGGCAAACATGCTGCGATTGCAGACGCATTTCCGTCTTGGAAAGACCTCTTATGACTGCTCCTGGAAGGCAAAAAGCTATATTTACGCCAACTGTAATCCTAAGTATGCTCAGTATGCACTGACAGTTCTAAGGACCTTTTATAATTTCTGTCTGACGGTAAAGACTAAGAATGGTGCAGTTGAAACGCCAGCTCAGCGTCTTGGGATTATCAACAAAGTTTTTACACTGAGAGACATAATATACTTTAAGTAGATTTTGCAATGAAATAGGTGAAGCAGTTGAGACATATCAAGTTAATTCTAATTGTGATTATTCTCGTTGTAGCTGTAAGCACTTTGGAACGATTGAATAACTGGCTAGGCTATCTTGCGTTATTCATCGCAATAGTCTTTATCCGTAAACTCGAAGATAAGTGGTTCAAGTAATAATCAATAAAATTACGAGAGGAATTAGCTATGATACTTCTCTACGTTTTTATGTTAATTGTTGGAATAGGGTTCGTTATTTGGGGAGTAAAATTATGGAGAACGAACTCTGTTCGCGAAAATATCTGGGATTCGATCCTTTCACTTATCATAGGATCATTTGATTCTTCGGTTTTAGGAATGTTATTATTTGGTCTGTTATTGATCTTCCTAAGCCTGATGAAATTGATTTACCGTGTTAACTGGGGAATTGATCAGTAAAGGTTGGGACTAAAAGGAAGTGGTTTTAAATGTATTCTAGAAAGCAGAGCAGGCCTGTTTATGCTTCCCCGAAGGCCTTTTCCTTAAAAAGACATTAAAAAAACCGAAAGATTAGATAACTTTGATCACCCTAGAAAGGCAGAACGCATTAGATCACCTTGGCAAACCTAAAGAAAAAATGAAGGGTGAGAATGAAAGATGATAGTTTTAAAATGGACTGAGGTTAATAGAAAAGGTCAATTGGTGGCCAAGGAGAAAGAGTTCAAGAACAGGGAGGTACTGCAAAAGTTCATACTAAAGCTCCAGGGAAAGGAAAACTTCATTAGTGTCGATGGGAGTAGTGAGAAAATACCGAGGGAACAGGGTGGAGCAGATTTTATATACTTCAACCACCCCTGTGATTAGCAAAGACTATGGCCATTTTTCATGGCATCCATGCCGATAGCAATTATACGAAACTGCTAGGTCATAAATTTGCAAAAGGAGGAGTAATTTTGAGACTGATAATAAATTTGCTAGATACCATCGTACTGGCAATGGCATCTATTTTTGCTTTTAAAGAATCAAAAATTAAAGGTACGTGGCGTCAATTATTCCTAATCTGCTTAGTCTACGTGACGATCTTTGACTTAGTTGATCCCTTTTACCCTGTGGAGAATGTAGTATTCCAATTCTTCTGGTTGGTAGCGGCTGTTATTGTTGGAATTGTGATTTTTCCTTACCTATTGCGAATTATTAAAAGTGACATTGGTAAGAGGTTTAGGCGGTAGAAGAGGCAACCAATATTTATTTCTGCCAAGTGAAATTTGCTAAAATCGTGCTATTAGCTATGTTAAAAATACACTAAAACGTTGCTAGAAAAATGCTAAACGTATGACGATGAGATTTCTTTTATGATTTAGTTTTAGAAATAAATTTCTAAAACATTGTAGAATTATATTTTATTGAAATATAATTCTAATATATTGATATATGTAATATTTTGGTATATAATAAGAGAAAAGTACCAAAGGAGTGGTGTCATTATGATACTGCGTGAAGAATACCTAAATAAGTTGATCAAGTTAAAAAACACAAAGATAATTAAAGTTATTACAGGTATTCGCCGTTGCGGAAAATCTACTTTGCTCGAAATGTTCCGCGAGTATCTGCTTCAAAATGGAGTTCAGAAAGAGCAAATAACGGCGATTAATTTTGAGGATATGGATTACAGCGAGCTGACCGATTATAAACGCCTCTATTCCTATCTAAAAGAACGTCTTGTCCCCAATAAAATGAACTATATCTTTTTGGATGAAATTCAGCTTGTTGAGTCATACCAGAAGGCTGTCGATAGTTTATATATCAAAGAGAATGTCGATTTATATATCACTGGTTCCAATGCCCATATGCTATCTGGCGAATTGGCAACACTTCTTTCCGGTAGATATATTGAAATGCAAATGCTGCCTCTGTCTTTCAAAGAATACCTTGATTTTGTTGGAGACAGAACCGACCTCAGCAGAAAATATAGTGATTACCTTCAGTTCAGTTCATTTCCGTATGCCGTCAGCCTAAAAAATGACCGGAGTTTGATACGTGATTATCTCAGTGGAATCTATAACACCGTGCTCCTGAAAGATGTTGTGTCGAGGAAAAGAATATCTGATGTGATGCTGCTTGAGAGCGTTATTCGTTTCTTATTTGATAACATAGGCAACCGTTGGTCAACAAAAAAAATCAGTGACACAATGACTTCCGATGGAAGAAAAATCTCAACCCATACAGTTGAGACCTATCTCTCTGCGCTAATCGACAGCTATATCATCTATCATGCAAAACGCTATGATGTTAAGGGTAAGCAGATTCTCAAAACGCAGGAAAAATATTATATCGTTGACATTGGTCTACGGTATTATCTTTTGGGCAATAAAGGCGCTGATATGGGTCATATTCTCGAAAATGTGGTCTATTTAGAGCTTCTCCGTAGGGGCTACGAAGTGTCTATAGGGAAGGTAGATGATATGGAGGTGGATTTCATTGCATCGAATAATGATGGGATTGAATACTACCAAGTAGCTGCTACTGTTAGAGATGTAGATACCTTGGATAGAGAACTTAAGCCATTAAAGAAAATTGCCGACCATTTTCCGAAATATCTCCTAACGTTGGATGACGACCCTCCCACTTCCCATAACGGGATTCGTCAAATCAACGCACTTGATTTTTTACTGAACTGAACAAAAGCGCATTATAAAACAGACGGTTTTTAACATAGGTATGTTAGAAGCCGTCTGTTCTTCTGTAAGCGCTTAATAATGCAGTGCATTGACAAATAAAAGCCTTGGCACAACTTGTAGTAATAGTGCCAAGGCTTTACCATACTATAATTATTGTTCCGTGTTGCGGCAGTAAGCTGGAATCTTTTGAGACCAGGGCATAAAATCATCCAAGAGAGCTGGATCAGTCTTGAAATCTAACCCCGGCATTTTACTGAAGATATGGACCAGATACATGTATACATTAAGGTTATTCGCCTTGGCCGTTTCCACAATGCTGTAAACAACAGCGCTCGCTTTAGCTCCCTTGGTCGTATCTGAAAATAACCAGCCACGTCTTCCTACGGCGAAGGGGCGGATCGCGTTCTCAATTCGATTCGTGGACAATTCAATACGTCCGTCTTCAAGAAATTCACACAATGAAGTTTTTTT
>NZ_JYNH01000112.1 GCF_000960765.1 Desulfosporosinus sp. I2
TGCAAACCCTCTGTTAGACAATGGACTGTGCCCCCAGATGCAAGCCCGGTCGAATTTCCTCTTTCTTAAAGTACTGTCCCCTTCAGTTCAGGTGAAATCTAGAAACCAGTTTGTCTCGTTTATAGCTTCTTCATTTCCCATACCGTTCCCTTTTTAGATGGACAGTGTATCCGATAAATTAATCGGTTATCTGACTCCCAGGAAGGAAACCCTAATGAAACTCTCCAAATATAAAGATCTAAGACGTGTAATAAATCTGAACAAACGCCCTGTGGTTTGTCGTAAGGGGTTGAATAAACAAAAGTATCTCCAACGTTAAATGGGCATGCCCCTACCTTTTCGGTCACCTTGATTTGTACTGGACCCAATTTAGTCCACAGTTCCTTATATTCTTCGGGTGTCAGTTCCTTACAACGACTGATGATGTCCAATATATCCTTCACAGTTGCTCCTCCTTAAAATGTTTTTCTGATACTTAACCTACAACGGCCTTTGCTGTGGCCTCTACTGTAAAAAAGTGGACGTTTCAAACAGGCATTTATTCCTCTAAACACTTTCCAACTACGCACAGTCTGTCATATAACGTTCCGAGGGTTTGCGACGTCGGGTTACTACCCAATATGTATTCTCCGATGTTGCAAACCCTCAGTTATCTGAAGTGTGGCGACCCCATATTCAGAGGTTGCCACGGACGGCAACCCCTATAATTCATTATCGTTGTGTGCTTTTACATTCAGGATCCAATCTCAACAACAATCTTATTCGACCACTGCACACGCAAAGTGCAAATGCTCCAATGCATAATATTTGTCCGTGCGCCCTTGGAAGTAACGACTTTGAATATCGGACGGACTTAAATCTTCACGAAGATGCAATCCAACCTTTTTCAGGTCCTCCTTTAATGAAGAAGGGTTAAAACCAATATTCATCTGCTCGCCAATCTGCTTCGCAGATAACAGCATCCCTTTTACGCGCGGAGCCGATTTGTCTAAGTCAAATGCATCAGTATCAAGATAATCAAAAACAACTATACTACCAACGGGAGAGATGTCAGCGATACTACGTAAAGTGGATAATACTGCATCATAAGATAGGTAATATGTAACACCTAACCAGCTAAAGAAAGACAATGCGGTGGAGTCATAGGATGTTTGAGTAAGCGCTGGCGCTAAATTTTCTCGAGTAAAATCCACTGGAACAAAATGCATTTGGGAAGGAATTTCCCACTTCAATTCTTCAAGTCGATTAAGTTTGAAATTCTGTGTAGCTGGATGGTCAACCTCGAATAACTGAAGTTGCTCTAACATTTCTGTATGTCTAAAAGCAAAACTGTCCAGTCCTGCTCCCAAAATAATATATTGGCATACCCCTTGTTTGATAGCCTCCTCAAGAAGGACTTCTGTATATTGTGCTCTACTAAGAATCTGGGGAGGTCCGTACATCATTTGCATAGAAAACGCCAGAGCAGTAGCTTCGTCGGAAAAAGACGCAGCAAGTTTTGGGTTAAAAGCCTTAAGACCAGCCAATAAATACTGATTAAAGGAATTACATTCCTCAAATTTAAGTAACTTATTGGCCAGAAAGTCATTGAATATTTTGGGGTTAACGTGTTCGGCATGGTAACCTCGAAAATAGGCTGACAACAGAGCAGTGCGACTTACTTGCATTTCTTCCATAATCTATCTCCTCCAAACTTTCGTTCCGGCCATGGATGGACGGCTATTTGCCACATTTCAGAGTCACGGTAGACGCGCCGGTTACCCGGCGCACCCCGCACAGATCCCGGCGTGCGGAACTACCGCACCGGGCTCCTCAGATATGCTCGCTTCCGTAATCGGTTATGCACTTCACGTGCATAACTTTCTTGCTATTCTCTGCAGTGAGGTTTGCACCATTTATCCGGCCCTACATGTCCGGTAGTTGTTTCCTTTGCAGACTACGCATACCTGTTAACCCCTTCCCCACGTGGCCGGCTTTCCCGTCCTCAGATTACTATGAGTTAATCCGAACTCCTATATGCATTGGCCGTCCTCTTTTTCGATTGGATAGACCTACCTGCTCTTTTAGCAGGAGCAACAGGATTCCTCCCAAGTTCCTGATACTTCTCTCCATACATGCCACGTTCTCTGACCCCGACAGACCCTCCGAAACCTTGCCAATAGATCGGTTTCTTTGCTTGGGCTTCCGTGACGTTAAACACGTTGCCATCTGCTCTTTGTCCTTTCGGACACGCGCTAACGGGGCTGAATATGCTTCAGGAGTTACGGTTCTCCCCGTGGCCTATATAGTTCTCTGTGTACGCTTCGCCTTACTGTTACCAGTTTCGACGCAACACTCGATATGGGTGGTTGGCTAGACCTTACCCAGCAAGGACTTTCACCTTGTAAGAAGTACCAAGCTTCGCTTGGCGCACTAACGTCCCGCGAATTCCCGAAGTCTGGTTACTACATTCATATCATCTCAGATTTTGGGAATTCGCTGTTATGTGACGTCGGTTAAGAATACCCTAACGATAAAATCACAAATACTTACTGGTTTAATAGCTCTACGTCTGGATTAAAACGAAGATTATTCAGAATTAAATCTTCGCCATCGTAATCTACATCCGCATATATAGCACCGATAACAACCTGCCTTTGATATTTCATGCTTCTGGTTTCTAATCCAAATCGTGCAGTCAATTTTTGGCCTTCAACACTAAAATGTACGAAATTACCAAATATACATTGATTACTATTAATCGTATCATTCAATGTTGATTGTAAATTCTTAAGACTTACGGTATATTGCTTATTGTTGGTGCTGACATAAGCCATTAATTCACCTGTCTTATCATTACATTCAAGTTTAACCAGTTCATTTAGTTGAGAAATATAATTATTAGATTGATAGCGGCGATCAGAAAAATAATCATTTCCCGATATTTCAATAATATGCAATTCTTCTACAGAATATTGGGTCCCTGAACCGACATAGAGAATAACTGCTAACTCATCCTTTCCGTCAGAGTCAAAATCGCTTACCTGCATTCTGGGTAGGATAAACCTCGTTGTAAGGTATTCCCAATCATAATAATGCTCCCTACCTTCAATACACAGCACTACTCCCGTGGGCTTTTTCCCATAAAGATATATATTTCTCTCTGGTATTGATGATATAAGCGGAAGGTCAGAGGCATTAAACTCATCCCAAGATCCTACGACCTTCTTTTCTTTTTTTGCTATAGAAACCTCATTCTGTTGATTGGATTCACCCCCCTGTGTCAATGAAAGATTATTATCCTTAGTCGAGCATGAGGTTAGAAATAGACATATCCAAATAAGAAATATCATGATAAGTATTACTCTAATTTTAGAATCAATCATCTCTCTTTTCATTTTATCCCCTTTCTCACCCCTATAAGGCTTAGATGTCACATAACGTCCCGAGGGTTTGCGACGCGTCACAACCGCTTTCATCTTTGCAAAGTGTCGCTAAACCCTCTGTTAGGCGATGGACACTTTCTTGACCCGTGAGAGCTACTTTCCTTTTACCCGACAGAATGATTTATTACATCTATTTTACACTTCTGCCCACCCCACAGAGTTTCCCTAACAATAAATTTACCTTTTGGGGCAAGTCCTTTTACCATTCCCTCCATGACATCAAGGCAATATAAGTTGCATGGGCTTTCTGTGCTTAGCCTTTTTGCCAAAGCACAAAGTTTACAAGCGCTAGTCTCGGCTGAAAATCCGTATGGTTCTTGACTTATTTCCCACACAGCGCAGTTAAAAATCTCGGACACCCACGAAAACACATCTTCCTGTTTTTCGATTCCAAACTGTTTGGCTTTTTCATTACCGAACAACATTTGTTCCGAACGCTTCTTTTCTCTTACCTTCCCAAGAATTCCTTCATCGCTAAACCGCTTTACAGCATCTACCAAAACTCCTACGTAGACGTTTTCCAGTACTCTCACCCTTTTTTCCAAATCCATTTGTTGTTTACCCCTAACTAATTTTTGCAAGGACCTAAGCTGTTTCGGTCTTACGTTAAAATTAGTGGGGAGTGCCACAGACTTTGTGACATATTAGGTTAGATTTAACCAGTAATTTTTTCGTGGCAATACCTTTTCCGATCCGAGACACACGTTAACTACAGATACCAACTTGCCCAGTCTTTGATATTCTTTAGGAAGGTCTACTTCAGTGACCAGCTTATTCATGCGGCATTTGCATTTACCCGCAGAATTATATAAGGAACATTCATCGGTTAAGAAGTTCCTTAACTTTCTCCGGCATCGAGACACTGTTTTCCTAACAGAGACGTGATCTTTGTCCAAAATATGAGCAATATCCTCATAGGATAGCTGTACTACATCACGGAATATGTATACAAGTCTAGTATCGTTATCCAGGCAGTGCAATACTCCAGTTAAACATTTATCACACATCTCCTTAATCCACAGGCGTTTGTCATAGTCTTCAAGTATAGGTGCCTCTAACTCCTGTCCATGAAAGTATTTCTGCAAATATCTAACATTGTATATCTTTTCGTTTTTTGCATAATTCGCAACAACACGAGAAGCAATCGTATAAATCCAAGTCGACAGCTTTGATTTTCCCTCAAAAGAGGGAAGGCTTTTTACAATTTCTAGCCACACCTCTTGTGTGGCGTCTTTAGCATGTTCCTCGTTTTGAATCATTCGATAGCAAATCGCCGATACCAATTTTCCGTAGTCTTTTACGATATTATCGAGTAGGGACATCGGTAAACCTCACTTATCCATAAAATCTACTCCAAGAAAGACTACCTACATAGCGCCACTTATAAGAAAGTGTCTGTCGCCTAACGTCCTGCGTATTTCCGAAGTCTGCTTACTACTTTCATATTCTCTCAGATTTTGGGAATACGCTGTTATGTGATGGATGGAGCCCCCATATTCAGAAGTTGCCATGGAGGGCAACTTCTTTCATTCTTAATAGTCAAGCAAATATTATATTTCTTTCAAATAGCATTAGTAATATATATTTGACATTTGTAATGTATATATTACAATATTGATGTGGAGGTGAACTAGGGTTTGATAAATCGCATTAAATTAGCTCGGATGGAGCTTGACCTAACTCAACAACAATTGGCGGATGCTATAGGAGTTACCCGACAGACTATCAATTTAATTGAAAAAGGTAACTATAATCCTTCATTAAAGTTATGTTTAGCTATTTGTTATTCCTTAAATAAAACCCTAGACGACTTATTTTGGATAAAGGAGGAAGATCAATGAAAAGAAAAATTCAAGATGAAAGAATTATTCAAGAAACGCGCAAACAAACTAGCTTAGGATTTACAATTTTATATTTTGGAGTTTTGCTGGATTTGTTATATAGGCAGTTTATTCTTCAAGAACCTGTTTCAAGATATTGGGATTTAGCACTACTGTTTTTTGGAGTAACTTTAATTTTGGCAGCTAAACGTGTAAGCTCTGGCCTTCTTACCAATAAACTTAACTTGAGACGTAATGTACCGTCATCCATCGTTGCTACTGTAGTGTTTTCAATCGTTAATTTTTGGTGGGTTGGTAACAAATCTGCCGTTGAACTAATAATAAGTGGGATTATCTTCTGTATTGGATTCTATGGAATCAATTTATTAATGCAGTATTTTTCAAGCAAAAAGAACGATGATATGTTAAAAGAGGATTAACCTTACTCCTTAAAAAGAAGTTATATTTTATGAGAGAGATGGTGCTGGTTGCACTGTCTTTTTTATGGCCAGAAAATTATCCTACTTTCAATCATCCGGCCATGGATGGCCGGTTTTTGCGCCATCTGTCATATAACGTTCTGTGAATTCCCGAAGTCTGGTTACTGCTTTTATATTATCTCAGATTTTGGGAATTCGCTGTTACGCGATGGAATGTGCCCCCAGATACAAGCTTATTTATCGTATAGCCCTTCAATTATTTTATATTGAGATACGAGCTGCCCATTGTAATAAGCATTTATGTAATATTGAGATTCGATATCTATTTCTTTCCTATCTATGACTATTTCCTTTTTATATATTTCCCCTGGGGCTAGGCCTGTTTTCGTAAATTCACCTTCACTATGATTTTCTGACCAACGCCAAATTAATGAACCAGGATCCCCAATCGTGTTTTCATCTGCTCTAACCACACCTAGATCTATTGAATTACCAACAATTGTAGTTTTATCAGATTTGTTTTGTATCTTGTAGATCACTTGTATGTTTTCGGGATTTGGATAAATTTCAAATTCAAAAAATTTAAATAAGGCTCATCTGGATAACCGGGTGACTTCCACAGCATCATCTCCGTATGGGTCTTGCCACCAGGTTCGTTAAGTGCTTTATCCAAAGAGCTGATAATAGCATTAATTGAAATGAATAGAATTACAATCGCGAAAATTGCAATGAACTTTGGATTTCTAATGAACTTAACGAAATTCAGAATGACGACCCCCAATCATTCGTTTCTTAACATCCTATGAATATACATAGATACGCACATTCTTTCGCGTAACGTCCCGCGTATTCCCGAAGTCTGGTTACTACATCCATCTTCTCTCAGATTTTGGGAATACGCTGTTAGGCGGAGTATCCGTCTTGTAAGAATACTTGCAAGAAAAGTTGGAGATAAACTATGTCCTTTTAAAGTGAATATATATAATAATTTCCATATCATAAAGGAAATCCCTCTATTCTGTCGAAGATTATTGGATAGAAATGGAGGTTGATGTTTATAGTGGAGAGAAAAAGCAGAAAAATTGGGGTTGATCTAGTAAAGGTAAATAACTCAAATGATTTGTCTACAAATCTTGATAAAGTGTTTATATCAATTGAAAGACACTATAATGAGTAATATGACTTTAGATAAGGCTGAAAAATTGACTTTTTGGATAAATGAATGGGGAGCCGATTATTTGAAGAATGAAAGTTCTTTCCCTTATTTAGATTTATTGCGATATGATAGGGGTTGTGCAGTTGAAGCCAATTTAGGTTTTAAAATTGGAAGTGAACAAGGTGGATTACATTATTGTATCGTTTTAGATCATAAAAACGCCAAATCCAATAAGGTTTTGATGGTTGTTCCATTGGAATCTTTGCCTAATAATCAGAAACCTGAATCTATTGATGAAAATTATGAAGTGTTTTTAGGCTATGGTATTTTTAAAGATGATATTAAGAAGATTGAAAGTAGTATTATAGATATATCAAGTAAAATTGAAGTGAGAAAGAGTAACGGATTGGAATTTTCTAGATTAGAAAACACCTTATCAAAATTAGAAAAAGAATTGACTAAATTACAAAAAGGCAGTGTAGCACAAATTGGTCAAATCTGTGCATTAAGTAAGATGAGAATTTATAATCCTAGAGGAATGGGCGATAAATTTAGCACATTTAAATTAGATGATGACAAAATGAAAGAAATTGAGGATAAAATTGCCTATTTATATTTCAAGAGATTTCTTGAAAAAAGTAACATAACGTCTTGTCACGACATATATCCTGAATTTTGCAGTAAAAATATGATAAAAAGCTCTGTCAGTCCAGCATTTATGCGGACTACAGAGCTTTATTTTTTGGTATATTTATGTTGTATATTCAGACCTTATTTGTGGTATTGCAATATTTTTTTAATTTGGGATGTGGACATAATCTTATTCCCTAGGTCAATGCCGAAAACTCTCTCCAACGACTGCAAGATTTCATTCCTGTAATCAAATAGATAGTAATTTTGGTCAAGGTATGAACAGGAATAACGTCTTAGCGACTCCCGTATTTGCTTAACAGTATATCTTTTATCCAATTTGTATTCCAGTATACGTAGGATGAGAAGTGAAACAAAACAGATAAGGAAATGGGCCTTGATGTGGTTCTCGGTTCGGAGATAGACAGGTCTTGCTTTGAATTCACTCTTAATAATTTTAAAAGACTCCTCAATTTCCCATAATCCCTTGTATATGTCGCGGATTTCCCGGTCCGATAGCTTCTTTTCGCTCGTCACGATGGAATAATAACCATCGTATTTTTCTTCTTCCGTAATCTTTTCAAGATTTAACGACAGGTTGATTCCGTCCGGTATTTCACCGGTTTCCTTCACAAACTTTATATTTTTAATATATCCAGCAGCCCCGATACTGGTAGCAGTCGCGGTTATCAAAAGCTTTCTTTTTGGAAGAAGGGAAAAGAAACCGGTTATAGATGAGGAGGCTGAAAATACTGTTTAGGTTGTATTCGATGCTCAGGTGTTTCTGCTTATTCTGAAGAAAAGTATTGATGGCAAGGAGGGAATAAATGCGCTTTGGAATGGCATATCCCAGATTTTTTCTGGACGATGTATTATCTGTAAGGCGCTGGTTAACAGCAACTTCTATTGTCTCGGCAGGAGCAGATCGATTCCGTTCTTCTGCAACAGACTTAAAGTAGTCAATGGGATCGTCATAAACTTTTTCTAATTCATCAAGATAACCGATTTTTTCTATGGTTTTATGCTTAACCTTACCATCAATGCGGTAACCTTGCACGAAGGATAGGAACACCCTTCCGTTACTAACACTCTTTTTAAGAAACATAGCAAACACCTTCATTCAAAGGTATTATATTACAATACACAACATTATATAACATAATAATCCGAAAATATTGACATTAAAATAGCCCGTAACATCGGGCTAAGAGAAGTGTTTTCTACTTATTTTAGTTGCAAAACAACGGTCGGGTTAAAACATTTATATCCTCACCGATGTTGCAAACCCTCTGTTAGGCGGAGTGTCCTCTCTTAGGAGGATAGCTTTAATCCTTTCCTCCTAACATTTTACATCATTCTACAACTATGTCATTATCACCTTCTAAATTGGTAAAATTGGGCATAATATAATTGAACATCTATTCGGAAGGTGATATGATATGGACAAGGAAGTAGATAAAATTAGTAAGGAGGGAGAAGATATGTTTCCTGCTTTGCAAGAACCTATCTATAAAACCTCTAAGACTGACAACTTAAAACAACGAGCCGAGGTTAGAAAACAGAGAACGGATTTACGACACCAAGCAACAAAGAGCGAAGTGCAAAAATACAATGAACATTTTAAAGATTTAGAAGAAGAAACATATAAAACAATCAAGTGATATGGGGAGAAAGTGTAGTGGCAGAGCTCCTTAGGGGAGAAATATACTTTATTAAATTCCCATATACTTTTGATCGAAGATATCCCGACGGAAAGTCGAAATTCGTTTTAGTTCTTCAAGAAGGAGAATATTTTAAAGATTATGATACTGTTGAAGTTTTATTAATAACGAGCGATGCTGAAAGTAAAGGCTTTCTTACAAATGTCACCATAGAAAAAGGAACTACATTATTAAAAATAGAATCTTATGTTGTTTGCGCACAACCTTATCCCGTAAGAAGGACTTTATTCGAAGAAAATAATGTTTGGTGTGCTGGACTGGAAAATTAAGCCCCGAAAAGATGGATGAAGTTGATGAAGCAATCTACATTGGATTGTGCATGGATCAACAAAATATGGACTAAAATTCCTTAAGACCTCCCATGCTGGGGGTCTTTTCTCATTCCCCTACGCAAGATTCATAATCACATTCAAATCGTTCTTAAAGAAGCAGGATAAGAATGCTTGGATAGGACATTTCGCCTAACGTTCTGGGTGTTCCTGTAGCGCCATTCATCCTGCCCGTGAAAGCAAAGATATTCAGATATTCTATCCCTATAAATCAATTAGGATTGCAGATAACGTCCCGAGGGTTTGCGACGTCGGGTTACTACTTTCATATCCTCTCAGATTTTGGGAATGCGTTGTTATCTGAAGGTCGGCGCTCCATAGGAATACCCCAATAAAACAATCTCTTCTAACAATTGCACTATTACGTGATTACGCATATACTGTAATTGTAAATTATTAAAGGGGTGACAATCATGTCAATTGCCTTCCACAAAATTTTCGTTCAAAAACGAAACATTATAAGCCTTCCAAGAGACATCAGAGAGCAACTCAATATTAATGAAGGCGATGTACTCGATATTCGGATAGATAACAATAAAATTATTATTGAACCAATGAAGGTTGTCCCTTCTAGCCAAGCCTACTTCTGGTCCGAAACTACTCAAAACGATATGCTTGAAGCCAAAAATGATGTTGATTCCGCTAATGTTCGCGAGTTTAAGACCATTAGCGAATTTCTTGACGATATTAAACAATGACCAGACGCTTTAAATCTACTCGAAAATTCGATAAGCAGTTTAAACAACTCGACCGAAAGTCTTTCAAACAAGCAGAAAAAGCTATTGAGTTATTCATCTCCGATCCCAACCATCCCTCTTTACGCTATAAAAAAATTCAAGGGACGGATAACTTCTATGAAATCAGTGTTAATATGTCGGTAAGAATTATCATTGAAGTAACTTCTGATGGAAACGATCAGATTAACACGCTTTATGTAATCGGAACCCATGACGAAGTTTTCCCACCAAAGTAGCCCCAGCGGCTAATTTTTTTTCTTTTCTTTCCGCCGACTTTCAGATAACGTTGTGGGTATTTGCGACGCGTCCCAACCGCATCCATCATTGCTAGTGTTGCAAATACCGTGTTGTACGATGCCGTATGCCCCCCGGAGCCGCGCATGCACAGCCGCTACACCCCTTATGTCCTCCCAATGATCTCACTGTACAGCATATTCTCTCCGATGTCGCAAACCCTCTGTTATACGCTGTAGGCCTTCTCTTAAGCATTGCTGGAGGTCATTTTTTTGTGCTTCTAAATACAAATTGTACATCATTTCCAAGGAGTGAGTAATACTCCATCAACTCCAGTGTTCTCTCACGAATTCTTCCTTTAATTGCTTGTGGCATCTGGACTCTACCCTGGCTACCGAAAACTGGGCCTGAGTCTCGCAAATTAAACACTTGGTTAACGAATTCCGATTCTTTCATATGATACTGTAGCCAACCCTTTTGTGACTCAATTAATACCTCTTTCTCTTTTGGGTTCAACTTCGAGAGTAGTTTATTATATATAGCATTCAACTCTGTATCCCACAATTTAATATACTTTGACTCAAGCTCGACCTCAGCAAATGTTGAAAAGTTTTTGGATTGATTCAACTCCTTGAACTCAACTTCATAATCGAGATCAATCGGATTGTTATTTAGTTTATCTACAAGCTTACCCGTCATATCATATACTCCATAATTACCAGAACCACTAACTTGAACTCGCTCACCATTGACTACTTGTTGATCTGCTTCTGGAGAGGGACTACCGTTTTGGGGCTGCGCAGTACCAACTGCTACTTTTCCGCATGATACAAGTAAAAAACTGACAGCAATCAGAATGCAAAATCTAATAATTCTCTGCATAAAAATCCTCCAATAAAAGTATTTTCCAGGCGACCCCGGCAGGCCTATTGCGTATAACGTCCGGGTTTGCGACGTCGGTTACTACATTCATATTTGCTCCGATGTCGCGAAACCCTCTGTTATCTGTAGTGCTGGCAAATCTTTGCTAGCATGACCAAGAAATATATCTTGAATAGAGCTCGTCCCTACAACTATCGGCATTATGAATAACGAGAAGTTCATTATCATGATTTATTCGGATAGTCTGACATTATAACTGTTTCCACCTCATTCGAACCATGTTTCCCATAAACCTTGTTCTTTTCGAATGTAGACAATTTGTCCTATGTGATGTGCATTGTGAATTGCCAAATGGGCTAATGAGTTCCACCAAGATTCATCTCTATCTGGGTGAGTCCGACTATCCAACTTCGCATCATCGCACTTGATTATGGCCTCTTCCCATTGGACAAATAGGTTATCTAATCTCTGCTGCAAATCATCCCAGCTCTCTACAATTTTACCGGAATCTTTAACAAACGTCTCAGCGTTGGACATTTTAAGAGGCGATAAACTACTGTCCTTAAACCTTTGCAAGTAACGTTCATTCCAAAATACTAGGTGATGAATTATACCAAAGATTGAATTTGTAGATTCCCCAACATTTTGGGCAGCCTGTTCTGAAGTTAGTCCTCGAAGAGCAACGCTCAACGGAGCAAACCATCCGTCCTGATCCCGGCAAGACCTCAACTGTGTAAGTAAAATTTCTTTTCGAGTTGACAACCGTATTTCCCTCCCAGCTATTCAGTCATATTAAAGTAATAATACCCCTAAAACATAGACCTAGGCATTACAGATAACGTCCCGTGAATTCCCGACGAGTCCCAACCACTTTATCCTTAGAAATACCTTGATCCATATAAATTGAATACACTATGTCATTGTCTACCCATACTGCAACCGAACGACCATTTTTGTCTTTTCCGATAACTAGACGATAAATGGGACCGGCAGTTGACATACTTATCGAATCGATAGAAGCCGCCATGGACAGCGGCTCCTCAAATAACTCCTTCACTAAACTTCCTCCAACACCATAAAATGAATTCACGTTGTCTTCTAATTCAGCAAAAATCCCTATATCTTCAACTGCATCCGGGGATATTATTGTTTCTGCAGCTCCAGTATCAATCACAATATTTTCAATTACTTTTGTATTCCCACGAAAAGATAATTGGATAGAGGTAAACAAAAGCCCATCCTGAAACTTCATATTCATTAGATTGCTCCTCTAAATCCAAATATTTGCTTAATCTGTACCTCAAGCTTTTCTTTTCCGGTGTGATAAACTAGTTCATCGTCTTTTGTGCGTACTAACTCTCTTGTTGCTTCCCTCTCATCATCAAATGCCTTCACTACTGCCAGATCATCGATGTACCGTACATTATCTTCAATATGAGCCTTTAGTATCTGAATTTTTACAAATCTGTCAGGATATATTTTTCTGACTTCCTCCCATTTCATTAAATACATCACCTCATTAATTCAATATCAATATAATCCCATTATATCATGTTACTTACAATCAAAGAATCATCTTGAAAGCCACTCCAAATATTTAGCGCATGGACGCGCGTCCTCCTGCACCTGATTTCGTATAACGTTCCGCGTATTCCCGAAGTCTGGTTATTACGTTCATATTCTCTCGGATTTTGGGAATACGCTGTTCTACGACGTATCGTGCCCCGTGACTCAGACAGCGCCACGGACGGCGCTGCCTTAAACCCTACCGGCAAAACTTCTTAAAATATATTATTATAAAGATGTTACCCTAAGTTACCATGATTTGCTCATTATCTATATATTAAGATACCCTTCATATATTCTGAATCATTGTGTAAATGAAAGATCCTTTCATTTTCTTCTTTGGTGCAACCAATCAGTATCTTAATTTCCGAATCTCTTTTCATCAAGTCTACAATACAGATTATTGCATCAATTTTCTGTTCATTATGTGTACCTTTCCAAATATCAATGCCTCCGCCATCCATAGACGAAGTATCTTTCAAATACCCGTAATCTACTTCATAAAGAATATCTGGATACTTCGGATGTCTTGTTCCTTTTGGTCTATCGATAATAATTTCAGAATTTGCAACGATTCTATCTAGCGCATTCCAAAATTCTATATTACACTCCATTAGCCTACCTCCACGATAACAAATAATAATCTTCGCCAAAGTAATCCTACAAAATCCTTCCGTTCGCGCCAAGGATGGCGCGGCCTTTGCACGATATGTCGTAGAACGTCCCGAGGGTTTGCGACGTCGGGTTACTACGTTCATATTCTCACCGATGTTGCAAACCCTCAGTTATCCGATGGACCTCGCCCCCAAAGACTGACATTCAATATCCTAGCCACCATATACCTGTACATTCCGGGACAATGGTGAGTCTTTGGTTCACGATATGCTCTGCCAATTCATCACCAAAGAAAAATCTGCTTAGCTCTTCAGCTTCTTCAACAGTGTCAAATTGGTAGTCTGTCCTTATCCACGAGTGGGAGAAGCCATAATTTCTCAACATCTGATAGTATCCTTCGAGGAAAGAAGGTGGATCAGGTTCCTCATACCCTGTTCCGAGCGTCTCTAATATAACGAATGTGCCTCCAGCCCTTAAAACCCGTTTGACTTCGGCCATAATTTTCAGAACGTTATTCTTCCAGTTTTCAACCCCAGACTGTGCGACATAGCAGATGCTCCAACCTGCAACCACTATGTCTGCACTATGGTCGTCAACCGGGAGTACGGTGTGGTCAGCCACCCCAATCTTCCAGTTTTGTTGCCCCATCTTTCGCAGTTTATCTGCTGTGATATCGAGCATGGGTTTTGAAGATCAAAGGCGCCTACCGATTTGGCAACTGGGGCCAACAAACACGTTAATCGACCGGTACCGGCTCCTAAATCTAAGATGTCTTTGTTGGTAAATGTGCAGATTTCGTGTAGGGCTTTTGGTATGCTCTTTAAGTAATCCTCTCTGAGAATTAGGCGTTCGTATTGCTGCGCTTTGAAATCATAAATCTCACGATGGTCGACTGCCACTAAATCCACTCCCCAAAGAATTTGTTTTCACGCGAGGTCTTTCGGATAACGTTCCGCGTATTCCCGACGCGCCATATTACATGCATATTACCAAGTGTCGGGAATACGCTGTTAGACGAAGCGCCGTCACTTCATTATGGTGGGAAAAGGCATAGAACCAAGATTAGATAAACCAAGTTTTGATGATTTGGCCACCTCAACCCATTTAAAATTAAGATTAGTAAACCATTTTTGCCATTCAGCAGATTCATCATTTACTGTCATCATGACATTCCGTGTAATATAGAAAGTTGAGTTATTTGCTGTAATGAGAATTGTAGCCTTGGTCGAGTTATCTTCTTCATAGTCGCTTCATCACAGTTTTTAGAAAACAGATCAATGCGTGATTCAACTTCATGACGAATCATCTTCTTAGGCCGCCAGACAAAATCCTGTGAGTTAGAGTGATTCAGGAACTCTTCCGCTCGTGAGTTTTCAAGACCGATAAAATTCGAATAAAGCCGCAGTTCGAATAAGCCACTCGCTACAGATGCAGCTTGGCTAGTGTAACCACGCAGGCATAGCAAATTCGTTGCACGGAGAGAAGTCAAAGCTTGTTTAAGCAGCATGTGTTGAACATTCTGAACCAAGGTTTGTTCTTTTTCCTTAGAAAACCGAACAATATCTGGTGCATTCCGAAGCAACCAATTACCCCCATTTAGTATAGAAGAAAGTACAATCTTTAAATTTTCCTCTGCAATGCTTTCAACTTCATCCAAAAAGTCTACAAACTCATCCGTATTAATCAAATATACACCTCCGTGCGTTTCGTCTAACGTTCTGAGGGTTTGCGACGTCGGGTTACTACATTCATATCCTCTCCGATGTTGCAAACCCTCTGTTAGATGAAGTCGTCACTACTTGTAGAAATAAGCAATTACTTCGGCCGCGGGCAAGAACAATA
>NZ_JYNH01000113.1 GCF_000960765.1 Desulfosporosinus sp. I2
GGTCGGCACCATGTGCTTTTTCGGACAGACCAAAGGCAAAAATTCCACCGTCGATCAGTAACTGAGCTGTTTTGTGTTTAGCCCTTTCATTATCTCCCATCCAAATAGGGCCAAGTCCAAGAATGCTAACTTGGTAGGCGTATTGATACGACAAGGAATAGAAGGCAGTAATTTCGTTAAATTCACAGACTCGACTTAGGTCAAACCGTGAGTCGGGGGCCCCATAACCGGCAGGGGTTAATAAGGTAGAAAAAATGCATTCTTTTTTGAGAAATTTCAAGAAATCAGTATACCAACGGCTTGCTTGGTCATCTTCTTTGATGCTTATTAGCCCTTTCTCCTCGAAAAATTGAATAGTTTTCTCCATCACTCTTTTAGATTGAAGATCTGTTTGGGGGCTTTCATAGTTTTGCGGATTGAGTAATAGGGACATGATTTTCACACCTTTCTTCCCATTGAGATAGTGAATGGTCGTTCATCAATTGTCTCAATTATCTCATAAATCCTAAAAATGTAAAGACAAGAATCTCAACTAATAATAGTATTTTAAAAAGAGGAACAATAGAAAAAGGCCCTTTCAGTTCAATGAACGAAGGGCCAAATAAAGTCAACTTAGATGATTTGTGATACTTGTTGTACAATTCGAGTACTCTCTGAGAAATTTTGAATGCTGGCGGTCATTTCCTGAGTTGCGGCAGCCTGGGTATGTGCAACATCGGTCAATTCTTCGACTTGTCTCATCAAATTATTAACCCTATTATTAATCGTGGATAAGAGCTTTTTGGTATCATTAACCGATTTCGCACTATTCTCGGCCATCTTCCGTATTTCATCAGCAACTACAGCAAAACCTTTGCCAAATTGACCAGCCCTCGCTGCTTCAATTGCTGCGTTTAATCCAAGTAGTCTCGAATTTGAAGCAACATTATTAACAAAATCAAGAATATTATTGGTTTGATCAATTAATTGTATAATTTCTTGAGTATCACCCAGAACCCCGGATACTCTATTGGAGAGCAGTATGGCAGAGGCAGCTAAACTTTCGGTTGAAGCTGAGAGTTGTTCAGCTGATGAAGAAATATTCTCGGCAGATTCCTGTAATGCGGTTTGATTTTTCAAGCTTAAAGCAAGAGTAATAGTGCCTATGATCGTATCGTCAGGGTTCTTTAGGGGCAGGGTTGAGGATTTAAACGCCACTCCGTAAACTTCTTTAGGTAACACTGATCTTTGGAGTTTACCTGTTTTTAAGGTGCTCGGAATATTACCAGCATTGGGGAAGGGCTTTCCTACTAATTCAGATTGAACAACCTCCGCTTCAGAACCCATAAAATATTGCAGGAATTTTTCTCTATCAGTGATGGCAATTGTATTATCTATGGGTATTAATTCATGAAATAAAGAAGCCATCCTTTCGATAATCCCAAAAAGCTGATCGTCCGTAATATTACTTAAATCATCATGAATTTGCATAATAAGACCTCTTTCAATAAAATCTGTTATACTGATGCATGATTATAATAATTTATCAAATAATAGCATATAGGGAAAATATGTGCAATGAGTCAATAGTCATTATTTTTTGATAACTCCGGAAGGGTATGAGACTAAATATTTGTGAATTATTAGGAGAAATGAGAGGGGATTCCATGGATAATAACGAATACCAACTTGCTACCTTTGCGGGAGGCTGTTTCTGGTGTATGGTAAAACCGTTTGAGGGATTGCCCGGTATTATTAACGTGGTCGTAGGATATACTGGAGGAAATCTTGAAAATCCAACCTATGAAGATGTTTGTACTAAGAAAACTGGACACTTTGAAGCTGTGCAGATCACATTTGACCCGGTTCAGTTTCCGTACACAAGGTTGTTGGAGATTTACTGGCGACAGATAGATCCGACAAATCCAACCGGACAATTTTCGGACCAAGGTCAACCATATCGAACAGCAATTTTTTACCATAATGAGGAGCAAAAGGCCCAAGCACTACAAGCAAAAGAAATCCTCTCAAAAAGCGGGAGATTTAAAGATTCTATCGTCACGGAAATCCTACCTGCTAAAATGTTTTACGTTGCAGAGGAATACCATCAAAAGTATCATAGCAAATTTCCTCTAAGATATGGTGTGTACCGTCAAGGATCAGGACGGGATGCTTTTATTAAAGGACACTGGGAACAGAAGAACGAGCAGGATAGTCTTGTAGAAGACTCCAAAGAGAATGACAAAAAAAGAGAGAAAAAGAGCAAGGGTTAGAACTTGAAAAAGAACTCCTAAAGTCAAAATTGACAGATATCCAATTTGAAGTAACTCAAAATCAAGGGACCGAACCCCCTTTTAAGAATGAATATTGGGATAACATAAGAGAGGGTATTTACGTCGATCTAATATCTGGCGTGCCTCTTTTCAGTTCGCAAGATAAGTTTAAGTCTGGTTGCGGATGGCCGAGCTTTTCAAAACCAATTTCACCAGAAAGTGTTCAAGAGAAACATGATGTAAGTCATTTTATGATTCGGACTGAAGTTGTTAGCACAAAATCTGGAGCTCATCTAGGGCATGTTTTTAAAGATGGACCACTTCCAACTGGCTTGCGTTACTGCATTAATTCTGCGGCGCTAAGGTTTATTTCTAAAGAGGAACTTGCTCAAGAGGGCTATGGAGAGTACCTTGTAGTTTTTAATTCCGTTGAATAGTAAAAACCCCCTCGTCTAAGGACGGGGAGGCTGATGTTTTTATCGGGGTTTACCAATTGTTGCGTGGAGGTGGTTGGAAGCAGTCCCTGCAGTATATTGGCCTATCACCGGAAGGGCGGAAAGGTACGGTTGTTTCTTTGCCACACGTGGCGCAAACAGCAGGGAACATTTCTCGATCTGAACGGTTATTATTAAATCCGCCCGACGTTCGATTTTGTGCTTTTTTAGCAGCGCGGCAGCTTTGGCACCTTCCCGGTTCGTTAGTAAACCCTTTTTCTGCGAAAAACTCTTGTTCAGATGCTGAAAAATCAAAATCCTGACCACAGTCCCTACAAGTTAAAATCTTGTCATTAAACATTAGCAAAACACCTCTTTAAATTAGTTATGGATAGAGTATCTACAAAATAAAGTATAACCACTGTTTTGTCATTTTATCAGCAAGCTTAATACTACCATTTTAATTAAAAGATAGCAGGATTGAGAGATTGTAACCATAAAACTCGAACCTTGATAGTTTCTTTAAATTAATGTGTTATAATAATCCCTAGTTTGATAGGTCCCACATCAAGTGAATTCTTAGAGCTAAAGTTGACCCTTGATAGAGCTCTTCAAATTCGATAGAGACATTAAATAGTTTGGTTGTCTAAATAATCATGGAGGAAAACAGGTTTGAACATATTAGGGAAAGTTTTGACTCCCTCTCGTATATTAGTTGTTGGATTTGCCTTGACCATTCTATTGGGAACTTTATTACTTACCTCACCCCACGCAACAAAAAACGGATTGGGATTATCCTTTTTAAATGCTGCCTTTACATCGACCTCGGCAGTTTGTGTTACGGGACTCGTAGTCGTGGATACTGGAACCACCTTTACATTGTTCGGACAATGGGTGATTCTTGGATTAATTCAGGTTGGTGGGATCGGCTTTATGACCTTTGCTACTATGTTTGCAATTCTTATGGGGAAAAGGATTACCTTTAAGGAACGTTTGTTGTTGCAAGAGGCCTTAAACCAAGTATCAGTAGAAGGTGTCGTGAGATTAGCTAAATCTGTCTTTCAAATTTCCTTTGTTATTGAATTGATTGGGGCGATCATTCTAACGTTACGCTGGTCGTCTGATTTTGGTTGGGGCAAAGCGGCATATTTTGGGATATTCCATTCGGTTTCGGCTTTTAATAATGCCGGATTTGACATCATGGGTGAATTCTCCAGTTTGACAGCTTACGTTGGGGATCCCATTATTAATATAACCATCATGCTTTTGATTATTTGTGGAGGCTTGGGTTTTATAGTTTTAGCAGATTTAAAAGCAAACTTAAAAGCAAAACGAGGAAAAAGAAAGTTTAGGCTTCATACAAAAATTGTCTTAAAGGTTTCCGGTGCCTTAATTTTGTTTGGAATGTTGATTATCTTAATTGTAGAGTTTACAAATCCCAAAACTTTGGGGCCACTTCCCCTTGGGACAAAGATTATGGCAGCATTTTTTCAATCGGTGACTACCCGGACTGCAGGATTCAATACGCTTAATTTTGCCGACATGCATGAGACCACGCTACTCTCTATGATTGTACTCATGTTTATTGGGGCTTCCCCCAGCTCAACGGGAGGTGGAATAAAAACGACGACGTTCATGACAATTGTCTTATCTGTGTTAAGTACTTATCGCAGTGAACCCAACATTATTTTAAATGGGCGTACCATACCGAGGGATAATATTCAGAAGGCTTGGGCAATAACGACCACAGCTGTTTTTCTGATTTTCTTTATTGTCTCGATACTTTCATTAACGGAAAGAATAGATTTACTTCCCGTACTTTTTGAAGCGACTTCCGCTTTTGGTACAGTGGGCCTTTCATTAGGGTTGACCCCTACGCTAACCGTCGTCGGTAAAATGGCCATTATTTTAACGATGTTTATCGGCAGGGTAGGTCCATTAACCTTGGCCTTTGTTCTTGCCCAGAAAAAGAGTAATCAAGCCCATTTCAAATATCCAGATGAACGAATCTTGATTGGTTAAGGGGGTTAATGAATGCGTAAACAATTTGTGGTTATTGGATTAGGGCGATTCGGGACGAGTGTCGCTAGAACACTAAGTACTTTAGGACATGATGTCCTTGCCTTGGATAAGAACGAACATGCCGTACATGCTATTATGCACGATGTAACCCAAGCAGTACAGGCTGATGGACGAGAGGAAGAGACGCTCCGGACTTTGGGAGTTCGAAATTTTGATGTGGCGATTGTTTCAATGGGGGATGATCTCGAAGCTAATATCTTAATCACTCTGATGTTAAAAGAAATGGGAATTCCCGTTGTGGTTGCTAAGGCTCAGTCGTTGCAACATGGTAAAGTCTTGGAAAAAATCGGGGCCGATAAAATTATTTATCCAGAACAAGATATGGGGATTCGCTTGGCTCATAACCTAATACGTTCCAATGTTATGGATTTTATAGAATTGTCACCGGATTATAGCATTTACGAGATTGGCGCACCTTCTCATTTTCTCAATAAGACACTTGGGAAAGTAGATTTAAGGGCGAACTATGGAATCAATGTTATGGCCATCAAGAAGAAGGGGGGGCATATTATGGTTGCCCCAGGGGCAGAGGATATTATTGAAGAAAACGACATTTTAGTTATTGTAGCTAGTAAAAAGGCACTTTCGAAGTTACCAGAATAGAAGGAAATTAATGCAAATCTAGCGAATAGGTGTACAGAAGAGTGAAGCGTGTGCCGCGGTCTTAAAATGAATCAGTGGGAAGATAAGGAGATTTTATGATGGAAAGACCACAGAGCAATCCTAGTCGAATGGTTGTCATCGAAAATAAAAGTAATGGTGAACGTTTCTTAGTGGATCTGCTAAGGGGGCAAACGTACGACAAAGAACAATATACGAAGATAACTTATGAAGTTCCGCTCAAGAAAGAATTCTGGGATTTACCACGTTTAACCAAGTCAAAGTGATTTAACTTAAAAAGTGTAACTAAAGCGGAAGTTAATAATTCCGGGGTGGTAACATACTGATAATCCAGTTTGTTACCACCCTTATTCTTTAAAACTATAAAGGTATTTTTGAGTTCAAGGATTAGCCCAATATTATGAATTATTTAAATATTATGGTATTGGTTCTTTACTTCAACTGTTTTGACCCGTATAATGTTTACAAAAGATACAAAAAAATGAGGGATAACTATGAGTGTCGGAGCCCACGCTGTCACCACAAGTATTATTCCACAATGGAATCGTGAACTTTTATTTGAAATTTTGGATAACATTCATGATGTTGTACTTGTTATTGATTCAGATACGACCATTGTCTATGTAAACGAGGCTTATGCAAGAATCTTAGGAGTTCCCGTAGCTAAAGTTCTAGGCCGTAGGTTGGACGTCATTGAACCTGATTCGGCGACAATTAAAATGCTCCATTCAGGAAAGCCTAGTCGTGGCACAGATTACTTAGATTCTCTAAATGTGAATGTAGTAGGGAGTTCTTTTCCACTTTTAAATGGAGAAAAAATCATCGGAGCCGTTTCAATCTTTAAAAATATTACCGAAGTTGTAGAACTAAATCGCGAGTTAGAGCAGACTAAGGGTGTCGCTGACTATTTGAAAGAGCAGTTAGAGCAATGGGAGCACCTCCCGATGTCCTTCAAAGAATATGTGGGACAAAACAGTCGTTTGAAGGAAACGTTAGTGTTAGCAGCAAAAGTAGCGCGAACAGAGAGTACCGTGCTGATCCTTGGTGAAAGTGGTGTGGGTAAAGAGGTTCTGGCTAAGGCTGTTCATAATTGTAGCCGACGTATGGATAAACCCATGATTAAAGTGAATTGCGCTGCTATACCTGAGGATTTAATAGAAAGCGAACTTTTTGGATATGAAGACGGGGCTTTTACAGGTGCTAAAAAAGGGGGGAAACTTGGTAAGTTTGAATTAGCCCATAGTGGGACAATTTTTCTGGATGAAATAGGGGATATGAGTCTCACGATGCAGGCTAAATTATTGCGTGTTCTACAAGAAAAGGAATTTGAACGTGTTGGTGGTACTAAGACTATTAAAGTTAATATTCGAGTGATTGCTGCAACTAACCGAGATTTGGAAAGCATGATCGAAAAAGGGACTTTTCGTCGTGACTTGTACTATCGACTAAATATAGTTCCTCTCCAGCTGACTCCTCTTCGTGAACGTAAAGATGACATATTGGAGCTTGCCAAAACATTTCTTAAACAATTCTCACGAGAAGCTGATCATGAACTAAATCTTTCCCCCCAAGTCGTAAAATTTCTCCAAGAATATGATTGGCCCGGTAATATCCGAGAATTGCAAAATGTGTTAGAACATGCCAGTATTGTGTGTAGCGGTACGACCATTGAAATTCGGCACTTGCCAGTACACATAATTCCGACTAATAATGGGCACTCAAGCGTTAAGGATAAACCATACGATGTCAGAGAAATTATGGGAAGGATGGAAAAGGAACTGATTTTATCGGCCTTGGCTGCTTATAACAATAACCGTACGCAAGCCATGAAGGCATTAGGAATTTCTAGGCGTGCCTTTTACGACAAGTTACGAAAATATGGCATCGAAGAGTAGAGCTTAGAGTGAGAAATCAGTGAAATTATAAGGGAGTGTCGCTAACTGTTTAAAAGTAGTTAGCGACACTCCCTTCTTTTAAACAGTTTGTGACTCTTTAACCTTTTTCCCGACGTCGGCAAAATGGTCTGCTACCTCTTGTTCCCAAATCATCATGAATATATGGCATGTATTTTGCATTATTCTGATTAATAAGATAATTCTGGCAATCCCATGAAAGAGGTGAGTTGGTTAACGATATATAGTTACGCGAACCATAATCGAAGAGTATTGCTTGAAAAGTGAATACAAAGTAAACAATTCTTAGAGCATAGTGTACGTAAACTATACATTTTCACCAGTAAGGATGCAAATAGTCCAGCTCCCTTACCTGAAATTGAAGCTGGGGGAGTCCTTCTGGTTCCAATCAAAACAGTCTGAGATTGACTCGTTGTTGCTTGCCAGAAAGGATTGGAAGGGGTGGCTGTATGAATTTATTGATTCAGCAAACTGTCAATGGGTTGACGTTAGGAAGTATTTATTGTTTGGTGGCGTTAGGGCTTACCCTCATTTATGGCATTATGGAGGTGCCAAACTTCGCCCATGGACATTTATACATGGTGGGAGGGTATGTTACGTTTTTCATGATGACATTGTATGGGCTCAACTACTGGGTGTCAGCCATCATTTCCGGTATCGTCTTAGCCGTCCTTGGTATTTTATTAGAACGTTTAGTGTTCAATCCTATGCGCAACAGCCCAAGCTCCAATAAATTCATTGCGGCAGTGGGCGCCATGTTGTTTCTGGAAGCTTCAGCCCGAGTGCTCTGGGGTTCGGATTTTCGTAGTATCCCAGCCATCTATGACAACGTAGTTGTGATGGGTGGAGTTCGACTAACCGAACAACGACTGATTATCATCGCGGGAGCGGTCATCTTAATGGTAGCCCTTTATGTGTTTATAAAACACACCATGATCGGCTCGACCATTGAAGCCATGGCCCAAAATCGGGATGGAGCCAGTCTCGTCGGAATTGACGTCAACCGAGTGGCGATGCTGACATTTGCCGTAGCCTCAATCCTGGCATCAGCGGCTGCTTCATTAGCCGGCCCGATTTTTCTAGTCTATCCTGGCATGGGCTCGCTGATCATTATGAAGGCCTTTGTGATCATCGTGATTGGGGGAATGGGTAGCATTCCGGGTGCTGTGCTCGGTAGTTTCATACTAGGATTAACGGAAAGCCTGGGTGCTACGTATCTATCCAGTAATTATAAAGATGTTGTGGCCTTTGCAATTCTGGTCTTGATCCTTTCGATAAAACCCTCAGGCCTTTTTGCAAAGGGGGCCCGATAATGCTTGACGGGATGAAGAAATCAAATGCTAAGCTGATTGCCTATGGCGGGTTCTTAGCTGTCGCCATCGCGTTTCCCTTTATAAGTCCCAATCGATATTATTTAACCGTCGTGACCTTAGGTTTTATCTATGCCATTGCAGTCTATGGTTTAAACCTCATTGTCGGTTATTTAGGGCAGCTTTCCCTGGCCCAAGCCGGATTTTTCGGGCTAGGAGCTTATGTCTCGGGATTACTCAGCCTAAAACTCCACCTGTCCTTTTGGATAAGCCTACCGATGGCCGCCGTGGTAACCACCCTAGTCGCCCTACTGGTCGGACTAATCTCCTTTCGAACTCGAGGGCATTACTTCGTTATTTTTACCCTGTGCATAGGCGTGATCATCAACTTAGTCATTGAGAAATGGGATGATTTAACGGGAGGAGTACGTGGCTTAATCGGAATACCAAGGCCGACTAGCATCGGACCGATTGACTTCATCTCGCTGGAATCGCAGTATTACTTAGTCCTTTTTTTCTTAAGTTTAACCATTTTTGTCATGAGTCAGATCGCCTCATCCCTCGTGGGCCGAACCTTCAAATCGATCCGTAATAGTGAAGAATTAGCGGCCACTTTGGGGATCAATGTGATGCGTAACAAGCTCTTAGCGTTTGGCATCGCAGCCTTTTTCACGGGGATTGCAGGGGCGTTGTTTGCAGGATATATCCGGTTTATAGGTCCGGATATAAGTAACCCTCATCTCACCTTTGAATTTTTGTTATTTTTACTAATCGGAGGTCAAGCCACGATCGCCGGTCCCCTAGTGGGCACCCTTATCGCGACAGGGCTTACAGAAAGCCTTCAGTTTATGCAGGAATATCGCATGGTTGTCTTTGGAGCATTGTTGATCATCATTGTTAAGTTTTTTCCAGGCGGGCTTGTGGGAGCAGCTATGAAGTTAAAGACAAAGATAGAGAAGCGGATGAACAAAGCAAACAAGTCGGTAAACGCACCCTCGAAAGGAGAAAACCATGCTGCTAAAAACCGAGGCTTTAACTAAGAACTTCGGTGGTTTAACCGCCTTAAACAAGGTAGACTTTGAGATCCAAGAGAGCGAAATTGTAGCCATTATCGGCCCAAATGGCGCCGGAAAATCCACGTTTTTCAATCTAATCAGCGGCTATTATCCGGCTTGTTCCGGAACGATAAGTTTCTTGGGCAAGGATATGACTCGAACACCAACGCACGAGTTTGCTTGCAGGGGTATCGGCAGGACCTTCCAGACCACGAATTTATTTACGGACAGTACCGTGCTGGACAATTTAATCATCGGCTATCGCTCCAAAACGAAAATGGGAATGCTGGATGCGATTTTTAATACCTCGCGCGCTCGGCGAGACGAAGGGGCGAGCCGGGAAAAAGCAACAGAGGTCTTAGAGTTCATCGGACTGACAGAGGTGAAGGGTCAACCTGTCGGTAACATTTCCCAAGAGGCAGCCAAACGCTTAGCGATCGGATTGGCTTTGGTGACAGAACCACGCCTACTCTTACTGGATGAACCAGCAGCAGGGGTTAATCATGGTGAAACCAACGAACTGGCTAAGTTAATTAAGAAAATCCAACAAACCGGTACAACGGTCTGTTTAATCGAACACAAAGTGCAGATGGTCATGAATTTAGCGCACAGAATCATGGTTTTGAACTACGGCAGTAAAATAGCGGAAGGAACCCCTAAAGAAATTAGCAACAACGAACGAGTGATTGAAGCATACTTAGGGGGGACCGCGCATGCTTAAATTATCCGGTATCAATGTATCGTATGGCAGTTACCTCGCTCTGCAGGATGTCAACATAGAAGTCAACAAGGGAGAGTTTGTGGTCTTGTTAGGAGCTAATGGAGCGGGTAAATCGACGCTTTTTCGGACGATTAGCGGATTGCTCAAGGTGACGAGCGGGAGCGTGGAGTTTAAAGGACAAAAAACGAATCAATTGCCTTCGTTCAAAGTGGTTGAGTTGGGGATTTCGCAATGTTTGGAAGGGCGCGCCCTATTTTCGCACATGCCGGTCAAACAAAATTTACTCTTAGGAGCGTATGTAAGGCGTCATGATAAGGAAGGAATTAAAAAGAGTCTGGCTATGGTCTACGAATTATTCCCTGCGCTTAAGGATAAAGAAAACGCTTTAGCAGGTTCTCTGAGCGGAGGCCAGCAACAGATGGCAGCGATCGGCAGGGCACTTATGTCCGACCCAGAGTTGTTACTGTTAGACGAACCTTCGATCGGTCTGGCGCCTATCGTGGTTCAGCAGGTATTTGATGCGGTGAAGATTGTCAACGAGGCTGGTAAGACAGTGCTTTTGGCGGAGCAGAATGCCCATTTGGCCTTGAAAGTATCTCACCGTGGTTATGTTCTGGAAAATGGTCGAGTTGTCATGGAAGGCCGCAGTGACATGCTGGCTGGTAATGAAGATGTGAAAAAGGCTTATATTGGAGTTAGTGATTAAGTGTAATAAAAAAGTGAAAGTTGGCACACTTATTGCAACTGTTTTTACCTGAAGGATTGACGAAGGATTGGTATAAATGAGCATGGAATTTGACTTGCACACTCATTCCAGCCAAGGTTCTGCTTGTAGTCGTATGAACGTTTGGGACTTGGTTCAGGCAGCGTGCTTAAAAGGTTTAGATGGGGTTTGCATCACGGATCATGATTACTGCTGGGATCCACGTGAGTTGGATAAATTATACAGTGAAAGCGGGGTCCAAGTTTACAGCGGAATCGAATTAAGTACTTATGTAGGCGAGATCTTGGTCTATGGTGTTCACCAACCCTTACTTAATCTTAGGGGTGACCTACCTGAATTAGCCTTACTGGTGGAAGAATTGGGAGGTGTGATGGTTGTAGCACACCCATTTCGTACCGAGTTTGGATTGTCGACTTTCTCGAGGGAAGAGCGTGGCTTGGAGCCAATCGATGTAGAGGAGTTATGTAGGAAATCAGTGTTTAGCTTGGTTAATACATTGGAAGTTTACAATGGGCGTAGCAGTCGGAGGGAAATTCAGGCAGCCCAAAAGGCTGCAGTGATTTTGGGCAAAAAGGGAACTGGAGGCAGTGATGCCCATAGCACACTCAGTGTTGGTTCTTGTGTTACAGTTTTTGATAATCCGGTCGAGAACTACGCTCAACTGTTAGCTCAATTGCGTAATGGAAGCTTCCATGCCAAGAAGAAGGAGGAATATCGAAATGTGTTGGGTATGTGAAAAGTATGGTAACGGAGAGAAATGGTATCTCAACCCTGAAAACTATGCACGGCGTCTTTATAAGGTGAGAAAAGAAGGTCGTGAAGCGTCTGGTGCAGATGCTGATCCACAAGCAGCAGGTATGGGAGCAGGCGTAGTGGCGGAGTTAGTAAAGGCACGGATCAGTGGGGACCTGAAATGGGAAGAAGAAATAAAACGTGATGCCTTGGAACATGCTTATCAAACTCATTTTGGGCAGGTCGTCACACTTGATGAGTATCTGCAGATTTTGGACATTGCTTATCCTTTGGTCAAAATGACGTGTGGATGTCGTAGGGTTCAACGAGGTATGCCTGATGAGGAAAACTTTACGTGCATGGGTATCGGACCGGGTATGTATAAATGGGAACGCTGGCCAGAGACTTATCGAGGAGGGGTTGAGTTCCTTACTCCAGAGGAAGCTAAGCAATGGGCCATGATGAACCATAAAGAGGGGCGAGTTCAGACTGTGGACGTGTTTGGCACGCCATATATCGGAGGACTTTGCCAGTGCGAATATCCAGGGTGTGTGGCGGTTCGAAATCGGCTCGATTATGACTTCAAATTTTTGTTAAAAGGGCATACGGTAGCTAAAGTAGATCGGGAAAAATGTACCGGCTGCAAAAGCTGTTTAGGAAGATGCCAGTTTAAGTCCCTCAACTTAGAGGTTTACACCAATAAGGCCTATGTTGACATGGATCAATGTTTTGGATGTGGCTTATGCATTACTGCTTGTCCGAGCGGAGCTATAGAGCTCTTGGACAGAGAAAGTTTGCCTGGATTAGCCGAGAACTGGTAATAAGGGGGGAACGTGATGATTGCTCAAATTAAAATAAACTTCGATTTATGTAAAGATCCATTATTATGCCGTCAATGTTTAAGTGTATGTCCATCCGTGGTTTTTGTATGTGGTCCCACGAAGATATGGAAGGGACGGGAGACGGATCCCCAAGAATATCGAATTTTCGGACGCTATTTGGATAAATGTTCTGGGTGTGGCGACTGTGTTAAAGTTTGTCCTACTGGAGCGGTTGATTTGGGATTCTTACCAAAAGAACAATTAGCACAAAGGTATCAAGAGGAACGAATAGCTCAATTGAAAGAGCGAAATTCCTAATTTGAAATCTTGCTCAATAATGAAATAAAGGGGAGTTTAGTATGGCTTTGGATTTTAAGGTTTTGCAAAAAGTCAAAGGCAACCCCAGTACCGAGGTAGCTGCTGATCGACGGCTAAAGATAAACCCAGGTCAAGATTATGCCTATGATATGCCCAAGGAACTAATTTATACCATTAATCACCAATTTCCTCTAGAAAGTCTTTTTAATCAGGAGGGAGAGACCAACGAAGATTTTTTGATTAAACAGGGAAAAACCTTTATGAACCTATTAATCAGAGAAGCTGACTCTGATGCTTTTCGAGATAGAACGGCTGACATGATTGAATGTGTGGCCCAGCAAACTGGGATTCGATTTCCCCATGTGTTCGAGCGGTATGTTGAACTTGGCATATTGAACCTTCGCCCAAGGGATGCCTGGACTGTCACTGAGGCGACGACTAAGACGCTAAAAGTTCGTAATTTCAACTGTAGTATAGGCAAGATGTTTGCGGAAAAAGGACTGGATAACTGCCATATCTTCTGTCAAGCGGCCAATCAAGTCGCTGCTGAAAAAGCCGGACTGAATTTAAAGATGTCTAGCAGTAAGGGTTTAGATGGCAACGGATTATGCGAGCAAGTATTTCGGATACCACAAGCGGGGGGGTAACTGGTATGCACATCGGACATAATCAGGACGATTTTGATCATGAGAGCTTGGCAATGAGGCATTTGGGGGAAGGTATTCTTAGAGAACAAGCAGGATATTTGCATGAAGCATTAAACGAGTATATGTTAGCCAATGTTCTTGATCCAGGACTAGAAATAGCTCAGACTAAGCTAGCGGAACTCAACCAGAAGTTAGGTTTCTAGTAAGATAGGAGTAAGTTAATGGATGATTAAGGAGGCGTCGTATGCGCCACCTTAATCGCCCTGGAAAAGGGGGCAGATGATGAAAAGTCTGCGGAGTTATGAAGTCTCTGATCAATTATCTGTCCGAGAGTGGGTGCCGAATCACATTCAAATACGTCAATATGCAGAAGCTTCAGGAGATTTTAATCCTATTCATTTGGATGATAACTATGCCCGTCAGGTTGGATTAGGAGGTGTAATCGCTCACGGCATGCTTACCATGACTCAAATGTCAGCAATGTTGACGGATTGGATCGGCGATCAGGGTGGGATCTCCAAGTTGAATGTTCGTTTTGAGGGGGTAGTTCGACCCGGCGATACGATAAGGTGCACCGGCTCAATAAGAGCACGATCGGAAAAAACCTTAGTCTGTAATTTAGAAGCGATAAATCATAAAAATGAAATAGTTTTGTCAGGTTTGGCCCACATCAATCTCAAACCCTAAATGGAGACAATCAGTGTGATGCCTTTTCAAGTGAATAATGGCTTCTGGACTTTTGTCATGAGTAAGTAATGACAAAAGTCTTTTGTTTTTGTTGAAAAGTGATATACAAAGTAAACATTGAAAAGCGAGGGTGTATCCAAATTAATCATTATTCAATAAAGTAGCAACAATTGGTGCCTAATTTCAAATGGCATAGTTTTTGCAAATATAGTTTAAATGTTAAAAATACTGCATCATTTGTAATCAATTGCGATTTGGATCTGAAAGGGGGAAATGTAACGATAGCATAGGGATTCTAGCCTAAAGGTTAATCAGGTAAAGAACAGTCGCTTTTATATGGAAGGAGTGCAAATACGAATGAAACTGAAAAATGTTCGAAACAAAGTTCAGATGGTCATAGTGGAAGGGCCCCCAAGAAATTAGCAACAACGAACGAGTTATTGAAGCATACTTAGGCAGTGAAGATGTGAAAAGGGCTTATATTAGGGTTAGTGATTAAGGGCAAGGAGGTAAAGTTTATGATTGGGAAGGAATTAATAGGTCTGGAGAGTGAGCCCGTTCTACTACATTTACAACCGGAGGCAGGGCGAAGGTTTGCTGAGGCCATTGGAATTCCGTTCGATGATCAAGTACCCCCGACCTTTGTGGGTACATTAATGCAGGCAAGTATTCCAGGAATTGAATTACCTGCGCCTGGAATGATTCACGGAGAACAAAAGATCACTTACCATCGCCAGCTTAAGATAGGGGAGACTCTGAAGTATAAGAGGTTTATTAAAGATGTTTATGATCGTGTCGGCAAGCTCGGTAAAATGACGTTCCTAGTTAT
>NZ_JYNH01000114.1 GCF_000960765.1 Desulfosporosinus sp. I2
TTTTAACTTGGATTTTGATCGAGATGTGTTGCACATGGCTGATTTAGGAATAAAACAAATTTCAGTGGAGCCCGTCGTGGCAGAGCCGGGGGATAGTTATGCTTTTCAGGAAGGGGATTTAGAGAAAATTCGGGAAGCGTATGATCGTCTTGGTGAGGAATTGGTTAAGCGTCGTGCGCAAGATCAGGGCTTTAACTTCTTTCACTTTAATATTGCTTTGGATCAAGGGCCCTGTCTAAACAAGAGGCTTTCCGGGTGCGGAGCGGGACATGAATATGTGGCAATTTCCCCAGAGGGGGACCTTTATCCCTGTCATCAGTTTGTAGGACAAGAAGCCTATAAACTAGGGTCACTCTATAACCCAGATCCTTATCAACTTAAAGCCCAGGTGGTAAAAGACTTTCGCGATGCTCATGTTTTTTCAAAGCCCTCTTGTCAAGACTGCTGGGCACGTTTTGCTTGTAGCGGGGGCTGCCATGCAGCAAATGTTGCTTTTACCCAAAAGTTAACCGAGGTCTATCCACTGGGGTGTGAACTTCAGAGAAAACGCTTGGAAGTTGCATTGTATGTTAACATCAAAGAAACCCAACAAACTTATAAGAACCTCTCAGTGGCAGCACCAGTCCCAGAAGTTCGTTGCTAGTTATTTTATAAGAGGGTATTTAGAAGATCATAAGAATTATGGTTGGACGGCTTGAGAAGACATGTTACAATGGTATTTGGGGAAAATTGGTCATGGAGGTGAGTTGCTTGAAGAAACAAACACAACGAATTTTCGCGGGAGTTCTTGCGGTTCTAATTAGTATCGCCATGATTGGTTCGGCAGTAATAGGGTATTTCGTCAGTGGTAATGGAGCTACAGCTGGTTCAAACTCCTCGAGTACGACTGCTAATGCGACTGCGGATTACCAAGCCCAAAAATTACGACTTGAAGCGATGGTTAAACAAGTACAGAAAGATCCTAACAATGAACCATTGCAAACCGCTCTTGGAAATGAATACTATAACGCCGGGGTTGCTGCTCAAGAGGTTGCGCCCGCCGAGGTGCAAGAGAACTTTAAGCACGCTGCCGAGGCTTACCAGAATGTTTTGAAAACCAAAAAGGACGTCAATGTTATGGTTGATTTGGCGACATCCGCTTTTTACAGTGGGGATAATGAGCTGGCAGAAAAAAGTTACAAAGAGGCGTTAGTGCTTGAACCTAATTTTCTTAACGGCTTGATTAACTATGGCATTTTCCTATCTCAAGCAAAGCAAGATTGGGCAGGGGCGCTGAATCAATGGCAAAAGGCACTTCCTATAGCAGAGAAGAGTTCGGATAAAGAGCAAATTCAAGCGATGATTGATCAGGCTCAAAGCGAATCAAAAAAAGCTTCAGGAAGTCAAGGGCTATCTAACCCGGCTTTAAATGGAGCAGCAAATCCCACAACTGGAAAGTAATCAATTGTAGGGAACAACAGAGGAGGAACATTAATTGCATTTTACGACATTAGCGAGCGGAAGTTCAGGAAATGCAATTCTTGTCGGAGAGAACAACCGACATCTGCTGGTGGATTGTGGGATCAGTGGGAAAAGCTTATTACATAATCTGTCTGAGTTAAACATAACGGATTCCGAAATTGAAGGGATTGTGGTTACCCATGAACATGTAGACCATATCCGAGGGGTCGGTGTGTTAGCTCGTAAACTGAAAATCCCTATCTATTCGACAACCGGGCTCTGGGAGGTTATGGGTCATTCCTTAGGAAAGCTTGCTGAGGAACAGTGTATAGAAGTTCGAGATTCCTTTTCCTGTGCAGGGCTTGAGATTTTGCTTTATCCAACCTCTCACGATAGTCGGGAAAGTTACGGCTTGAAGATACTGCGCCCTAAGCAAAAGGAAAAGAGGAGCATGACAGTTGGAATCGCGACTGACAGTGGAATGATTACAGAAGATATGCATAGGCATTTGAAAGGGTGCGATGCCTTAGTTGTTGAGGCGAACTATGATGAAGAACGCTTAAAGTATGGCCCTTATCCAGCGTACCTTAAGCGACGGATCAGTGGAAAGTATGGGCATTTAGAAAACAAGCAATTAGCAGGTGGTCTATTAGAGTGGATCTCAGAAAATACCCAACGGGTTGTGTTAGCCCATCTAAGTGCCGAAAACAATACTCCAGAAATTGCTTTGACTACGGTCAAGGGTATCCTTCGAGACATGAATATATCGAAAAAGTACCCGGATTTGCAGATTCAGGTTGCTCCTAGGTATACCCCGCATGAATTTATTCGATTAATGGAATAATAGCAATGGGAGGTACAATTATGAGCTATTATAATGACCAAAATAAGTATTCAGGTCGTAGACCACGCTTCTTTTCAACGTTTGCCATTGCCCTAATTAGCGCCATCTTGGGCGGAGTCGTGGCAGTGGCGTTAGTTCCTTCGATCTATGGTAATAAGCAGCAAGCACCTACCAGCCAAGTCGTTTTAAATGGTGGGACAACGACCCCGACCATCGTAACAGAGGGAACGACCAATTTCCCGGTCGCTCAGATCGCCAAAACTACGGGACCAGCGGTCGTCGGAATTGCTAACTTTCAATCTCATGGGACGTTATTTGGAGGGGGAGGTCCGACCGAAGTTGGCAGTGGCTCTGGCTTTATCATTGATGCACAGCACGGCTACATCGCTACTAACAACCATGTCATTGAAGGAGCGGAAAAGATCGTTGTAAGCCTAGCCGATGGACGAAATCTCAATGCCAAACTGGTGGGCGCAGATGATCGCACAGACTTGGCAGTGGTTCAAATTTCTGATACAAAAGACTTAATCGCTACGCAATTGGGAGATTCTTCAAAGCTTCAAGTGGGTGAACCGGTGGTTGCAATCGGAAATCCCGGTGGACAAGAATTTGCTCGTTCTGTGACGACGGGGGTTATATCAGCAACTAATAGAATCTTAAATCTTCCTGGAGAAGCAAGTTTTAACCTTATCCAAACAGACGCTGCCATCAATCCAGGAAATAGTGGTGGGCCGCTTGTGAATTACCAAGGTCAAGTTATTGGGATTAATTCCGCCAAAAATCAAGAAGCGGGGTTTGAAGGAATGGGCTTTGCTATCCCGATTTCTGACGCATTGCCGACAATAAAACAACTGATCGAAAAGGGATATGCCAGTCATCCAGGTCTTAATGTTCAGATAGATCCTCGTTATACAGCTGAATATGCCAGTCAACGAGGTTGGCCTGAGGGAGCATACGTTTCCAGAATAACGTCCGGCGGGCCGGCTGAACGGGCAGGGATTCGAGCTGGGGACGTTTTAACGAAAATTAATGATCAAGCAATTAAGAGTTCCTTGGAATTAACCCATCAGTTGTTCAAGTATAAACCGGGCGACACGGTTAAGGTCACCGTGTTCCGCGATAATAAAACTGTGGACGTTTCGGTAACGTTGGTAGAAATTAAGTCGCAATAAGCAAGCAAACTTACTTCAGGTGGAGTTTTAACTTCATCTGAAGTTTAGCTGAACTTATCCAAGGCCTTAGGTCGCCGACAAAGACCCGAACAAGGATGTTCGAGATTAGAGCGATGGCCATGGATGGCCAAGTGTCCCTGAAGCCAAGGATGGCGAGAAGCGACCACTTAAGAAGTGGGAGTCTTAGTGGCGGTTAGCCATAGGATATAGGAAACTCGTTTCAGAAGCGCAGCTTCAGAAACGTTAGTTGAACTTATCCAGGGACTTACCGCCACTTCTCCTTTCAAGAAAACAGAAGTTAGTGGCGGTTAGTCATCGGATATAGGAAACTCGTTTCAGAAGCGCAGCTTCAGAAACGTTAGTTGAACTTATCCAGGGACTTACCGCCACTTCTCCTTTCAAGAAAACAGAAGTTAGTGGCGGTTAGTCATCGGATAAATTTAATCAAGCCTGTAACTTAGGTTGTTAAGTAAACCAAGTTATAGGCTTTTTTGAGGCTTTCAGCGGTTGGTAATATGGATTGTATCTAGCATGATGAAGTAAGAGCTGATGAGTGATAAAGGGGATGTGTGAAACTCAGTCCCCATAATTATCAGTGGTTAGAACAATCAACAAGCGTCCTTCTTTTGACGCTTGTTGATTGTTGTTATAGAAGCACAAGTGGGGATGTGAAAACAGATTTCCTTGTAAATTCATTAATTAATAGAGAATGCGACGACGCTAATAAACTATATATGATTCGAAGGCACATAGAATATTCGAACTTCAATTGAATTAGATAGGTTCAAGAGTATTTTGAGGAGGTATAGTTGAACTCTCGTTATGAATGCAGTATTATTTAAGGCAAGGCTAAAATTGGCAGAAGCAGGATCATTTAGAGAGAAAGGTTGATATCGGATGGAAAACAAATCCTCCTCGAATTTTCTCAAGAATATTGTTAATGAGGACCTAAAATCAGGTAAGGCAGATCATATTATTACACGGTTCCCTCCGGAGCCCAATGGCTATTTACATATTGGACATGCTAAATCCATTATTCTAAACTTTGAATTAGCGGATGAATTCAACGGTAAGACCCATTTGCGCTTTGATGACACAAATCCGGCAAAAGAAGATACGGAATATGTGGAATCGATCAAAGAAGATGTGTTGTGGTTAGGGTATGAATGGGACGACTTGTTTTTTGCCTCAAATTACTTTGAGGAAATGTACAATCGAGCCGTGTTATTGATCAAAAAAGGCAAAGCTTATGCTTGTGATTCCACCGCAGAGGAAATCCGTTTGATGCGAGGATCATTAACTGAACCAGGACAAAGGAGCCCCTCTCGCGATCGTTCGGTTGAAGAAAACCTAGCGCTGTTTGAACGTATGCGTCAAGGGGAATTCAAAGACGGTGAGAAGGTATTGCGAGCTAAAATTGACATGGCTTCACCCAATATCAATATGCGAGATCCTGTCCTTTACCGGATTGCTCATGCGACCCACCATAATACAGGAGATAAGTGGTGTATCTACCCAATGTATGATTATGCCCATCCGTTGGAAGATGCAATAGAAGGGGTCACTCACTCGATCTGTACGTTGGAATTTGAGGATCATCGCCCTTTATATGATTGGGTCATTCGAGAATGTGAAATGGACAACGTTCCTCACCAATATGAATTTGCGCGTTTAAATATTACGAATACGGTCATGAGTAAGCGTAAGCTTAAACAACTGGTGGATGAGCACATTGTGGATGGGTGGGATGATCCGCGGATGCCAACCATCTCAGGGCTTCGGCGCAGAGGGTATACGGCAGAGGCGATCCGCAATTTCGCAAGGGAAATCGGAGTTGCCAGAGCGGATAGTGTTGTGGACAGTAAAATGCTGGAGCATTTTATCCGAGAAGACTTAAAGCTTAAGGCTCCAAGAACGATGGCCGTACTTGAGCCACTTAAGGTGGTAATTACGAATTATCCAGAAGCGCAAATAGAAATGTTAGAAGCCGAAGTCAACCCAGAAAACCTAGAGATGGGTACCCGGCAAATTCCATTTTCACGCGAACTTTATATTGAACAAGAAGACTTTACGGAAAATCCCCCAGCTAAGTATCATAGACTATTCCCTGGAAATGAAGTACGTCTAAAAAATGCTTATTTTATTAAATGTAATGATATTGTTAAGGACGAAACGGGCAAGGTCATCGAACTGCATTGCACCTATGATCCAGAAACTAAAAGTGGGTCAGGCTTCACCGGAAGAAAAGTCAAAGGGACGATTCACTGGGTGGAAGCCTCCCAAGCTGTACCTGCTGAGTTCAGATTATATGAGGCTTTAATTTTAGATGAAGAGATGACGGATGAAGCATCTTTTCTGGAGCATGTTAATCCTAAATCTCTGGAGATTGTCCATGGATTCGTTGAACCAAACATCAAAGACTCAGAGCCGCAGTCTAAATTTCAATTTTTCCGACATGGTTACTTTAATGTTGATCCCTTGAATTCAACCCACGATCATCTTGTCTTTAACAGGATTGTTTCTTTGAAGAGTTCGTTTGAAGTGACAAAGTAACAATATTTGACTACACCCCGACTTTTTTCTGTATTTTTGGGAATACTAGACAGAATAAGAATGTCGGGGGGGTTATCATGGAAGATAAAGAATTTGGACCCACTAAAGGTGAAGTAGAAGTTGATGAAACCAACGAAAACGGAAGACTAACTAGTCAATTGGATGATTCTATTGGACTTAGTCGACAAAAACTTAGAAATTCGCAGGTACAAGAGTTAACGCTTTCTTAATAAGTCTATAACCAAGGAAGTTATTGTTAAGCGTAGAGGCCGGGAAATTAATCCCGGCCTCTACGCTTATTGTTCTTTAGATTAAAACGGCACCCTTGTTTGCGGAAGTCACTAATTTAGCATATCTGGCCAGATAACCAGTTTTAACTTTGGGCTCAGGCTTTACCCAAGCTTGACGGCGTTTTTGCAGTTCATCTTCAGAAACTAGTAACTGTAGGGAGCGTTTGGGGATATCAATTGAGATGATGTCACCCGGTTGCACGTCTTTTAGATGCCCGTGACCAGGAATGATTTCATTAAAGCCATTCACAATTCCGATCAAGGGTTTTTCCAGATCTTCGGGGGTGTAGCCCATTGCATAGAAGAGAGAGCGATGAGCTGCTTTGGTTGAACCTTTTTTAACAATATCACTGCGCAATTTATATTCCTCCCCTTTATCCGCGCTTTATCAGACCCCAATATTGAATCGCTATTTAGCCATTCGATTATTTTCAAACTACCGGTATAGAAATTTCCCCTAATTGTGCCTTTGTCACAGCAATCAAATCGGTGGGGCACAGAAAGAGTTGGAGTCCACGTAGGCCAGCGCTTATACTAATTCGTTCGTGCAACTGGATGTCAGAGCCAATATAAACAGGATATTGTTTCTTCATTCCGATGGGGGAAACTCCGCCTCGTATATACCCAGTTAGTGGTTGAACCTCTTTAAGGGAGACAACTTCAACTTTCTTATTGCCGCTAAGTGAGGCTAGGGCCTTGAGCTGGAGTTCGTGGTCACCCCGGATACAAGCAACGATGACTCCAGTTTTATCCCCCCGTGCAACCAATGTTTTATAAACCTGCTCGATGGGTATGTTAACTTTTTGAGCTACGGAAATTGCGGATAAATCGGATTCATCGACCGTGTATTCCTTTAATTCATAAGGTAGCTTGACCTGATCAAGAATTCGAGCGGCATTAGTTTTATGTGACATGTTTTGATCCTCCCTTTTTGACCTTTTGATTCGATGGCTAGGACATGGGCTGGGATAATATCCTACTGACATTCTAAAGCATTGGGTAATTCCTGCTTTTCTTTTGTGAAGGATGTCCCTATAATAGATGTAAAGTATTTCAGATAAAGAAAACTTGGCTGGCGCCAAGCCTTGGCGTAGGCGGACGCCTTAGTTGCCCTTATGCTTCCAGAAAGTATACAACGAAGTTATACTTTCTGACTAGTATAAAAAAACCGCACTAAAAATGGACGGTAAGGCTGTTGTCGAAGAGAGGGAGGGCCAGTTTTGTGGAACAGCTAAGGGTTCTCGTATTCTCCGCTTCGTTCGGAAATGGACATTTGCGGGCAGCGGAAGCTGTCATTGAAGGTATTCGTCTTAAAGAGCCTTCTGCAGAAATTATTCACTTAGATTTTGGCGATTTCTTAAATAAACCAATCAACACCCTAGTCAAAAGCGTTTATGGTGAGATTATCAAGCATGTTCCCAAACTTTGGGGAAGATTTTATTATAAAACGGCTCAGGTTCAACCTAAATCGATGGGGCAACGGCTTCTGAGTAAGTTGGGAAGAAGTAATTTCCTCCAATATATCGACGAATTTAAACCAAATTTTATTATATGTACTTATCCTACGGTCTCCTTGGTCCTAGCCCAACTTAGGAACGAACATAAACTCCAGATTCCGATTATCACTTTAATTACGGATTATACAGTTCACAGTCACTGGGTTCATTCAGGTGTTGATTGCTATATTGTGGCCTGTGAAGAGGTTAAAGAGAGTTTGTTGTCCTGGGGAATTAAGGCGCAAAGTATTCATGTGACAGGAATACCCGTAAGCATAAAGTTCGAAGAAAATTTAGAACGAGGGCATATCCTTTCTAAGCTAGGTTTAAAGCAGGATCTCCCCACCTTTTTAGTGATGGGCGGATCATATGGAATTTTGAAAAGTGCAAAAAGAATTTGTCAGAAACTTGCAGATTCTTTAGTCCCGGTCCAAGCAATTATTGTCTGTGGGAAAAACGAAAAATTATTTCACTCTTTAGAAACGGTGATCGCGCAGTCACATAACCCCATGTTACGGTTAAAATATGTTCATAATGTTGAGGAATTAATGTCGGTATCCAATCTTATCATCACAAAGGCGGGCGGTTTAACAGTTTCAGAGGCGTTAACCAAGCAGTTGCCTTTACTCATTTATAAGCCTATCCCGGGTCAAGAAGAGGAAAACGCTCACTTCGTGAAGTGCAACGGCGCAGGACTGGTGGCAGAAACCGAAGCTGAATTGGGACAGCTCTTAAGTCATTTTTTAAATAACCCTGACGAACTCGAGGCAATGCGACAAAAAGCGTCCAGTACATTACCAGGTCATTCCACGAAGCGTGCTGTGGAGCATATCCTGCAATTAGCGTCAGTTTATAAAACAGAAGCAAAGAATGGGTGACCTATTCTTTGGCTTCTGTTATTTTTTAGAGTCCTCTCCAATAATCTGGACGAAGTCGTTCTAACGACTTGTTCTCCATAACACTATCCAAGGTTTTTAAAAGAGCGGTCCGCTCGTCAGGAAGCGTGGCGCTGAGGGGTAGGTAGTTGGAGGCGTGATTGCTGCGAAAAACACAGTGGGTGACGTTAAGCAGTACGAGGAGGGTTCGGAGCTCGGAAAGGGATTCGAAGGGGGAGAGAAGTTGGAAGGTGCCGCGTTGGATCTCTTTGGCTAAGGGTGCCCTGGGTTCCACCATTAAGGTTAGGGCCCCTAAAAATTGAGGGTCAATTTCGCTGATAACCCGGGCTGTGTCCACCGCATGCTCGTGAGAAAGGGCTTTACCACCAAGTCCGATAATAACGGTGCAAGAGAGGGTTAAACCGCTTGCCTTAAGTTTCTGTCCAGCAGCAATCATTTGCTCCGCCGTAACTCCTTTGCAAACGGATTTTAGAATCCCTTCGTTCCCGCTTTCAACGCCTAAATACACGATAGAGAGACCATGAGTTTTGAGATCCGCTAACTCTTGGGGACTCTTGGCAAGAATGTCTTTTGGACCTCCATAAATCCCAACTCGTTTTAAACGGGGGAATTTCTCATATAATTGGTCTAGAATCTCTATTAGCAGTAAGGAATCAACAGCGATTGCATCACCATCCGCCAGAAAAATTCTTTCTGCGTCTGAATCTTGAGCATGGGCAGTCGCGATAATTTCATTGATTTCTGTTCGGGATTTAATTCTGAAGGATTTACCCTTATACATGGTGCAAAAGGTGCAAGCATTGTGTTGACATCCCACGGTAATTTGTAAAATAATACTTTTTGCCTCGCTTGGTGGGCGGTAAATAGTTCCTTCATAAAACATGATACCCTCTCCCAACGTTTTAATTCAATAATTGTTTTCTACAGCGATCAGGGAAGTCCTTCATCTTATAGCCTAAGACCGTAGATTTTATAAAGAGGAGAATAAAAAACACAACAAAATGAAACAAAGATATTGACATATGATCAATGTGATCATATAATAAGTTCGTAGAAACATTTGTATAGCATCTATTTAATCTCCTGGCTTCAGAGGTAGTCTTCGAATAATAACGATAAGTAGGTGAGAGCATGAATTCAAAACATATGCAAGCTATTCTCGATGTGCTTAATGACTTGGAACCTAAACAAAAAGCACTGCCTTATTTAGAGTTGGACTCTATGATGCTTGCTCAAGTCGTTGAAGTAGCTAAACGGGTTAGTCAGAACGATATTAATCCCACCCATATCCAGAATTGGGTTAGGCGTAAATACATCCCTAATCCAAAGAAGAAGAAATATAATCGCGAACAAGTTGCTAATATTTTACTGATCAATGATTTGCGTAATATCGTGTCCTTAGAAGAGGTTTCAAATTTATTAGGTTATGTCAATGAAAGCCTCTTAGATACTTCAGATGACCGAATAAATCCGACTAAACTTTATCAATACTATAGCGAAATTTTTGATCGGTCTCAAATGGACTGGCAAAAATCCCTTCAGGGTCTAGAACTAGAAGTTGTTGAAACGTTAGCAGGTGAAGAGATGGCAGAAGAAGACCGGGAAAAGGTGGCGACCACCTTGGTGGTGCTAAATTTATTGGCGAGAGCCAATTTATATAAACAAATAGCTAAACGGTGGTTAGATAGTCTAGACCATTGAATTAGGACAGAAAGGAGGAGAGGGTTGTGCCACAGGGTATCGTTATTGCGCTGATTGTGGTTGGAGTTTTTTTATTGGCGCTTGAAGTGTTCGTCATCCCCGGGTTTGGGGTCAGCGGAATTCTAGGGATAGCTGCCTTAATCACGGGAATCTTCTTAGTGACAGACTCGTTGCTAGAAGGGCTGCTCTTTACGGGAGGCGCGCTGATTGTTTTGGGAATCATTACCTATCTTAGTTTTCGTTCAGCACGGACTCGAAGATTGTGGCAGAAGTTTTCTTTAACTACCCGTCAGACCTTAAAAGGGGGATATGTGGCACCAAAAGTTCAGTATGAAGCGTTTCTAGGTCGTACGGGGATATCACTTACTCAGTTGCGCCCGGCGGGGACGGCTGATTTCGATGGCGAATATTTAGATGTTGTTACTGAAGGGGGGTTTATTGGACCTCGAACCGGGATTAAAGTCATCGCAGTCGAGGGGACCAGGATCGTTGTCAGGGAAGAAAAAACATTATAAGGAGGTGAAGCTCGGTTACGACCGAGCCTTGAATGAACACATTAATCGTGCCGTTACTGATAGTTTTTCTGGCGATTGTACTCTTAAGTGTGCTTTTTTCCTTTATCCCTGTAGGACTCTGGATTTCGGCATTAGCCGCAGGGGTCAATGTCGGAATTTTTAACTTGGTAGGTATGCGTTTACGCCGAGTGGTTCCATCGAAAATCGTCAATCCTTTGATTAAGGGACATAAAGCAGGTTTGACGATTACGACAGACCAACTTGAAGCCCACTATCTGGCAGGCGGGAATGTCGATAGAGTTGTGAATGCTCTGATTGCCGCTGAACGCGCTGCTATTCCGCTACCGTTTGAACGGGCAGCAGCTATTGATCTGGCAGGTCGAGATGTCCTTCAAGCCGTTCAGATGTCGGTAAACCCAAAAGTCATTGAAACTCCAGTGGTTTCTGCAGTGGCCCAAAACGGGATTGAGCTTAGGGTTAAAGCTAAGGTCACAGTACGAGCCAATATTGACCGACTTGTCGGTGGTGCTGGTGAAGAAACCATTATTGCCCGCGTTGGAGAAGGAATCGTCACGAGTATTGGATCTTCGGCATCCCATAAGGACGTCTTGGAAAAGCCAGAGTTTATTTCTCATACGGTCTTAGCCAAAGGGTTGGATGCGGGGACAGCGTTTGAAATCTTATCCATTGATATGGCGGATGTCGATGTTGGAAAAAACATTGGAGCTCAGCTTCAAATGGACCAAGCCGAAGCGGATAAGCGCATTGCCCAAGCTAAAGCAGAGGAGCGGCGCGCAATGGCCGTTGCAAAAGAACAAGAAATGAAAGCATCGGTCCAGGAGATGCGGGCCAAGGTCGTCGAAGCAGAGGCAGAAGTCCCAAGAGCGATGGCTCAGGCTTTGCGTGAAGGGAAATTGGGTGTAATGGACTATTATAATATGCAAAACATTTTAGCGGACACTCAGATGAGAGGTAACATTGCCCAGACGGGTAAAACGGAATCAGGCAATGATAGCCTAACGAAGAAGTAGGTGGAATCATGTCGATCTTCACGGTTGTAATAATCATTTGGGCTATTTACCAGTTGATTATCTCAGTTATAAAAAAGAGTGGCACTCCACAAATACGGGGAAAACTCTCTGGCTCCTTTAAACTCCCGAATGGTCGCTCAATCGGAGACATAATCCAGGGAGCATCCAGCGGAACATGGAGAGAGCAGTTAAAACAAGTTTTAGAAAATGGTCCTTACCAAGCGGGAGCTTCGAACTGGACTAAACCTTTGTATTTCGAAGAAACCAAGGATGATTATGTTGAAACAGAAGGAACCCAAGGAATCGAGGGAACCCAAGGAACTGAAGGAACCCAAGGAACAGAAGGAACTCAAGGAACCGAAGGAACTAGTGACTATGTTGGAATACTTGGGTTAGAGGCCTATAAGGGCACCGAAGAGAAGCCCAGTGAGCAAATGGATAGGGATCCTTCAAGTGTAAGTGGCATTCGGCTTACACTGACGGAAAGAGAGCTCATTCAAGGGGTCATGTGGGCTGAAATTTTAGGTAAGCCTAGAGCTATGCGACCTTTCAGGGGGCCTCGAACTTTTTAAAAGGAACTTACAAGAATAATCCGAATTCGCTATCGATACCATTCTATAGATACCACAGAGGGTAACCTTGTGGTATCTATTTATTTTTGTAAATCAAGGATAATGCTGGATAATTTCTTAAAACTTTTGCCAAACTAAGTACGCATAAAATAAAGTGAGGTGAGGGTATGAAAGTTCACGTTAGACCCTGGGCGTTAGTAATCGTCTTCGGGTTAATTGTCAGCATTGCTCTGTCTGGGTTTGCCTATGCAGCTTTAGGGGATCGATTGCTTGGGAGGGGAAGCAAAGGTCCAGAGGTAACTGAGTTACAAAAGAAGTTAGCACAATTGGGTTATACCATCGGAACGGCTGACGGTAAGTTTGGTTCGAAAACAGAGGCGGCAGTTCGGCGTTTTCAAAAGGAACATGGGTTAAGAGTGGATGGCTTGGCGGGAACACAAACCATTAAGGAGTTAAAGCGCCTAACGGGGCAAAGTACAAATGCTTCAGGAAAGGCTGTAGGTTATAAAAACATTGATACAAACCTTTTAGCTCGTACAGTCAATGCAGAGGCTCGGGGAGAACCCTATGTGGGTCAAGTCGCGGTCGCTGCTGTAATTCTCAATCGAATTGCCGACCCGGCATTCCCTAAAACGGTTGCAGACATTGTCTATCAACCAAGGGCCTTTTCAAGTGTAGATGATGGTCAAATCAACCTGCCACCTTCGTCATCCGCAATCCGTGCTGCCCAAGAGGCCATCAGTGGATCAGATCCTTCAAAAGGGGCAATTTTCTTTTTTAACCCTGCTAAGACAACCAATAAATATATTTGGTCGCGGCCTCAAATAATAAAAATCGGAAATCATATATTTACGAAATAGGGGGGCAAGTATGCACAAAAAACTTTGGGTCAGTGCTTTAGCACTCGCTTTTGTAATCTCATTAGGCTGGGGTGTTAATGAGTACCGTCTGGCAGAAAAATATCGTCTTGCTGGCGAAAATAATAATCGACGAGCATTGACTGATTTTGCTAGTCATCTAGATCAGTTGGAGACAGATATGGCCAAAGGAGATGTCGCTAGTAACCCAGCTCAAAAGATCCTCTACTTAAGCCAAGTCTCAAGTAAAAGTGATGCTGCACTTAAAGACTTCGCTCAAATTCCTGCCGATCAAACCGGGCTGAGTTATGTCGGACAGTTTTTAACACAATCTGGTGATTTCTCAAAGACCCTAGCCCAGAGAATTGCTGGTGGTGGAACGATTTCCGTAGAGGAAGAAAAGACCTTAAGAGACATACATGAGCGGATTATGCCAGTCAATCAAAAAGTTCAAGATTTAATCACTAGAATGGATACCGAAAATTTAGTATGGACAGATCCAGCCCCAACAATGAGGCAACGGCTCGGTTTTGGAACACAAATTGCTGAAGCAGCTGCAGATGGCTCCGAAGCTCCATCAAAATCAGTACGATCCGGATTGGACCAGTTAGATGCAAGTTTGCAAAAACTTCCGCCATTTTCATATACTGGAGAATACGCAACACGGGTTGTATCAAAACCCTTAGGTCTCCCGGCGGGGGAAGTGACCCGAGATCAAGCCCTGGTAAAGGCCCGAGATTTTTTAGACAAAATCGGATATACGAATAAAACGCCAGAATTTGATGGAGAGTCGCAGGGTGAGCTTGGCGGATATAAGTGGAAGGTCAATGATGTTTATTTGGAAGTATGCCGCAAAGGTGGAGTTATAACCCTATTCCGCGACCAGCGTGCAATTGAACCTAAAACGTTAAGTATTGAAGAGGCTGCCACAAAGGCCAATTCGGCTCTGAAAAATTTAGGTTGGCAACTGGTGATAACTTCTAGTGAAGATTTCGGCTCTTACGTTCAATTTGATGCAGTCGTAGAAGAAAACGGGGTAAGAATTTATCCTGATAAAGTACGTCTCATGATTGCTCTGGACAACGGCCAGCTAATTGGATTGGATTCAGTACCCTTTTACGCATTCCATCATGCTCGAACCTTTCCAACGAAATTGGCCTTGGATCAAGTTTTGCGCAAGTTGCGGCCGAATTTTCAGGTTCTTGAGAGTCGCTTAGCGGTCATTGTTAAAGCTGGAAATCAAGAGGTCTACTGTTATGAGTTTCGTGGCCGATACCAAGGAGAGGAATATCTCTTATACCTTAATGCCGTAACGGGTGTTGAAGAGAATATCCAAAGGATCATAAAGACACCACGAGGAGAATATCTTAAGTAAAAGTAAGAAGATACTGTGTAACCCTGAATTACACTCACAGACTGGCAAAGAATTAGCGAGAGGGAAGTATCCCTCTCGCTCTTGACTATGAATTAAGAAATAATTAAGAGTAAAAAAGGAGTTTGTCCGAGTTAACGAGAATAGGCACTTTAAGTATTACATTCATTGACGAGATGGGGGTTGTCGGATGAAAGTTACGCCATTTACCCTAGAAAGATTTTTCTCGCAAACCGAGTTTAATGTGCGTTATCATCTTGCTTCCAGTGCAATTATGGCCTGGTCGTTACGTGAGTTTCTTAATATGGCCAATGATCCGGATTTACAGTTCAATCTGTTTTGCTACACGGTTGGGATATACTGAACCTGAATGGAATA
>NZ_JYNH01000115.1 GCF_000960765.1 Desulfosporosinus sp. I2
TTTTTTAAGTCAATACGTAACGCTCTATCAAGTCCTTCAAGAAGCAGGTCACCAGTTGTTAACTTTTTAAGCCAAATAATTTGGTCCATTCCTATAAAAGAACCATCATAAATTAAACGAGGTTCTTTATCTTCTTGAATGGTTATGTAGTATATTCGAGAGGTAAGATTATCCTGGTGTGTAGGTGAACGGTCATCTATTATTATCAACATAGATTTATCATCTATCCATCGAATACTCTGAAGTCTAAAATTCTCTGCAGCTGGAAAAGATAACTTTTCCATATCATATCCGTTTAGGGAAATATCAGATATTTTTATTTCTGTCTTGTTATTTTCCTCAAATGTGGGGTTTTTAACCTGTTTCGCATTTTTCGAACATCCACTAACAAGAAGTGAAACAATGATCATCATTAAAAGAACTATCTTTTTCATATGATTTAAGTTCCTTTCTTTGGTTAGAGAAGTAAGACAGCAGTAGGGGGTATCTTCTAGTGCTGTCTTACTTCAAGAACAAATATTGAATATATCTTTTAAATCAGAAAATAAATATTTTTGTTAAATGTGCCAAGTCATAAAGCCATATGGGATTCTACATTCTAGTGTATCATCCTTACCTGTAGGTATCTTAGTACCGGAATCATATGCCTGAAAATGTACGTGTCCCATTTGTGTAGACTGTGTACCCAATTGGGTTGATGTGTACACAGGGTCATTTTGACTTAAAGCGGTATTGTTTACATGCATGTACGTAATTGATTCAACCAAGTAACTATCATAGACTTGAACATAACCGTCAAGAGGTCCTCCAGTAACAGCAGTTAAGACTGTACCTGGGGTAGCATTGTAAACATTTGCCCCATAATTATATTTTACGTCTACTCCTTCATGAGTTCCACCTGGAATCCCATCATAGGCACCATCTGGGTCTACAGAGGTACCATCCCATTCACCGTAAAGATAATAAGAATATGTTCCGTACGCAGGATCTGATGATAAATTAAAGATATGCTTTGTATATTGTTTAGAAGCACTTACATACCAGGCTATATCGCTAGATGTAATAGATACAGCCGGGTTAAAATAGTTAACTGCCCCGCCACCATCAGGAATATTTGGATAATTGTTATAACCATAAGGAGGAGTTGCCGTCAAAGTGCTTGCAGCAAGCATAGAATTAATTGTGCTTTTATCTTTATTTGCTATCTCATCAAACGTATGTCCTGCTCGACGAAGACCTTCTAATTGCTGCTCTGAAAGATTTAAGCTATTAAATTTTTCTTTTAAACGCTCGGGTATTTTATTTGTGCCATCATCTACAGGGGCCTTACCAAAGACTGAGGTATCAACAATTTTGCCATTTTTAAGAGTATCACGAATAGTATCTAAGGTAATATTTGACATTTCCTTTTCCGACAAACCATAAACTTTTAGAATTTTTCTTTGGTTATTTGTTAATTGATTTGCAATATTAGATTTACTTGCGAAAACTGTACTACTCGAAAACCCCATAATTAAAACTAAGGAAGTTACCAATGCTATTATTTTTTTCATACTCTTTCTCCTCACTTATTTTCACCAATTAATGATCTGAGATTATGCTAGTTATGGAAATGGAAGCAAGAACTTGTAAAATTGGTGTGGGTACTTTTTTGGCATAGTTTTTCACCTCCCTTCATTTATCCCTTCATACAAATAAACGAAAGAAGGCGGCTTTTTGTGACACTTTTTTTGGAAAGATTTTCATTTATTTTCGGCTTATACTTTCAGCCATTTTAATCATCTCTGCTTTATCTACTTCTCCTATAAGGGAAAACAGAAATTCTTCCTTCCAGACAATACTGACAAGTCCTTGTTTCTCGGCTAAAAGTGCATCGCTGTTGTGTATTGAAATATTTTGTACAGTGGCACCTTCCGTATCTACTCTTAAGTCTGTATCGCTACTTCGATACTGGGTGAATCGAATGGTTTGGCCTTGCTCATTTGAATAATAAATAGCATTTAACATATCACGTTCTTCTGTTTTTACAACTTTAAAACCATGGGGAATGTAGTTGGGAACATATCCACTCCAGTTCGGTGGGATTTGCTCGGTAGCCTGTTTCGTTTGACCGTTATTTTCGTGTGTCGTTTGAATGCTGGTATATTGATTATGAATATTCAGAATGATATTTAATGCTTTCACTCTTAAAGCTTGAACACTAGCCACAACTATAGTAAAACTCCCTAACAAGACCAGCAAAAAGATCGCTGCTTTTGGCAGGAACCTGACGGTCCTTTTTATTATTTTGTTAAATGTTTCTTTTCTGTCATGCCTGGCAATCAGTCTCTTCATTCTCCGGTCAAATTCGGGCGGAAGGGCAAAATCGGAAGCAGAATCATCCTCAATCGGATTCTCAGCGATTATGTTTTCGACATGACAGGCAGCGGCATATTCGAAGAGTGCTTCCAGCATTTTTTCCTTTGCTTGCACCTTCGCTGATTCGTGTTCACTCATGATTTGTCGCCTCCTGTTCCTGAGATAATAATTTGATCAGACTCTTTCTGGCCCGGTGAAGCCGTGTTCGGATGTTTTCGGGTGTAATATTTAAAATCCGGGATATTTCCTCATCTTCATAGTGATAAAAAAATTTAAGCGAAAGAATATCGGCATAAGACGGATGTAATTCCTTAATTTTTTCTGCCACTCTGGTAAAAGTTTCACTATTCATTAGAATTTCTTCAACGCTTGGTCCCGATTCGGATAAATCTTCTTCAATCTCTTCGATAGAAACGCTGTATTGCTTTTTCCTCAGTCGATAGATATCAATGGAAACGTTTCTAACAATAATAACGAATAAAACCCTTATTTTGTTACAGTCAGTTCCAATAATTTTTTCAAGATTATTGGAAATATTGATAAAAGCTTCCTGAACAGCGTCCTGAGCCAGATGTTCATCATTTAAAATCCTATATGCTACCTTATACATCCTAGAAGCATGTTCTTCATACAAAGCTTCAAGTCTGCTGCGGTTTTCTTTATTTTGTGTCGCAGCAAAAATAATCAGCATACACTTTTCTCCTCTTGCCATTTACTTTACATTTAGCGGTTGCGAATATCATTGTCATTTTAACTTCAATATCTTTTGCCGCCTTTAATTCACCCAGGTCAAAGGTTCCTATGTCCTTAAGTTTGGCCGGAATTTTCACGGTAATGGTGTATTTCCCTGGTAGAACTCTGTTGCCTTCATTATCCTTGTAGTCCCAGATTTCCGAAAATGAAAGCCTTTCATATTTTCTTAACTTAGCATCCACAATGACAGTTAAAAAGCCTTTATCATGGGACCACCTGTACACTTTTTCTCCATTTTGGTTCGTAATCAAAAGTGCTACACCCTGAGAATTGCTTTCGCCATTGTCTACATTCTCCACCGGACGAAGGGGAACAGTGAAGCTCATTCTCCCTCCCAACCTTTTAGGCTCTAAATTTCCACCTCAAAGGGAACGTGAGCCCTTTAACACCGACCGCTCTTCCTACTGCACTGTATCAACAAATGAAACTTCATTAAACACGCTTCCATATCTTCGCAAATCATTCAAATCGCTCTGTAGTTTACCATTATCGTCATATAGCTCAACAAATTCAACATTAGATAAAGATCTTGAATAGATAATAAAGCCCTTTTCCACTTTATCGGTATATACCTCACTATTTTTAAATCTCACCATGATGTTCTGTATATTAACTGGTTTCTTTTTATCGGGTTCAATCAGCCAAGTTGAATCGTTAAAGGTACCAAATAATATTTTGCTTCCGTCATATTCAATAACATTGACAATAAAACACATACTGATTGGTGTCGCTCCTTGAGCTTTCTTAATAATTCTCTTGTTATCATCTAGTAAAAACAAATTCGTGATATGATACCCATCGCCAGTGTACTTTTCAGTTAATACTAAAGTGCTATCCTTATAAGCCTTTTGGGCAAAAATCTGAGTCTTGCCTTTATTAGACGGTTCATGCTTTTTATAATACGACTCTACGATGTCTCCAATACTATTACTTGTAGGTGTTGAACACCCAATCATGCTAAATATCAGTATGGCAATAACTATGGTATATAAATTTAGCTTCTTGCACACCAGAATTCACCTCTTAGAGTATTACTAAACCCCATTTTACGCCAGGACGGCGCGACGAATGTGCATCTTGAAAATAGCGGTCTGAGTATTGCCGACGCATTCCCACCACATGCATCTTAACCAAGCGTCGGAAGCGCTGTAATGTTGCGTACTCCGTTCTTCATCTACTCTATTTCAGGATACTTTAAATCTTTCTCCATTACCCAAATGGTCAACCCACCTGGACAAGATAGTCGAACCCAACCATCTTTCTTCTCTTCTATCCGTCCTCGCTGTTCGTTATCTGCTTGAACTGGTTTAGTCACTGAAATCTTTTCAAACTCAAATACTTCGTAAATCTTCGTACCCTCGCCAAGCGTGACATCGCTTTGTGCCAGTTTCACATTATCTACTGTCAGTGCAACTGTATCTTTTTCTGGAATCCAACCTTTCATATTTGTCGGACTATCATATACTGGTACGCTAACATATAACCATAGTTCCAGGTTCTCAGAAGTGGCTGCATTAAAAACCGTTACCACAGAGTTTTGTTCAATTGGCCGAAATATTATTGCATCGTCCAGTGGCAGAGCACGAATTTGCGAAGGCTTAGGAACAAACCTCTTAGAAGAAGGATAATCCATGTTATTCAACGATAACCGTTGCTCAAATGAAGCAACTTCGGCCTTTAATCTTAACATTTCATTTTCAAATGAGGCAACCCTGTCTTTAAGCGTATGATTCTCAGCTTCGAGTTGGTTAATCTTAGCTTCAGTTTCACTTGTCACGCTAGAAGCAGTCGTACAACCGCTAGAGAATACTAGGTTGCACTAAACCGCCACGCCCTAAAAGTTATGTACCAGTTATGGCGACATAAGAAGGCACAATCAAAATTTGTCCTTCATACATAAAGGGCCTCATCCCCCTGCAAAATTTCATAGGACTTGTTAAGGCTTTTCTTGAGTAGTTGACATTCTTTTAAGCATGCACTATTCAAGAGGAATCGCCGTAATATTTCCTTTTCTATACGGCAGGAGACTTTGTGTCATAGGCATAAAGTGTTTTCCCATCTGAGCATATCCTCCATACCCCGCCAAAACCATCAGCAAGTATAGTTGTTTCACGTGTTTTTAAATCCACACGTATAATGCGGTTTTCTCCATCGAAATAGGCTGCAACGTACAGGAAATCGCCAAAACCTGTAATGCGGTCGACGAAGAAGTTTTCCTGACCCATGTCTGGTAAAGGTATTTCCTCTGGAACATCACCGTTTAAATCTATTGACCGTAAGTCCTTTTCCGCATGCGAGGTATAATAGACTTATTACCTCGGGAACAGGCTGGCCGACAGCTTCCCCAACCCTTTACATACCCAGACATCTCCAGAATCCGGCCTTGAGAAATATGCCTGGTATTTTTCAGTTGAACCATCATTTAGCGTCACAACAATTTTTACTCTTGCCTCTTTTGCATCAGGGTATACCGCCCTATGCGGGTCACTCATAGCCCATAGTTCAATTTCTCCAACCTCAATTTTGAAGGATTGTGTGCGGATTTTATTCAGCAGAGCCGCTGTTTTCACAGCATAATCGTCTTTGTCTTCCTTTCTATTGATTTCATCCTCTGCTTCGCCTGCTTTTATTTCATTTTCAATATATCGGGTACAAGCCCTGTAAACATCATTTCGTTCTTTGCTTTCCGGCCAAGTGGAAAATCCGGTAACATACCAATTGTCTTCTTTTTTCACCAGCTCATGAGGTCCTCTGTAATATCCTCCGTTCAGGATAACAGATGCCCTGCTGCAGGTATCATTCAGTTTAAATGTCATAGTAACATTCTTTCCTATCTCCTGCTTTATGGACTTCCAGTATTTTGTGTTTTCCGCTTCAAGCAAAATGTTTTCAAGGGCTTCCTGGGGTATCGGGTCATATGTATTGATAAAAATCTGCTTTATTTCTTCAATATTCGGGGTGTCTGATCCGTATATGTTAAGAACGCGAAACATGGTATCCCTGATATCACTGTTTTTATATTCCTTGCCATATCCCTCTGAGATAAACTTAAAGTTTACAGTGTCGATAATACAGCTTTCACCGTCTTTAAAAACAGCAAAATGCAGAATATTTTCTCCCGGTGTAACAATGTATAAGGGAGACGGCACCTGGGTAATCGTCTCCTTCCCGTCCGGTTCTATGCGCACAAGAAGGTACCTCACACCAAGGTCGTTAGTCTCAAACGTTGTATAAATTATATCTCCGGTGGTTTTAAGATAAGAAGCCTTAAATATCTTCCATACACTGTGAATACTGCCTTCACTATACAGGATTCTATTCTCACCTGTATTTGCATCATGGTCTGCCAGTGTAAAACGGGTACCACCTCCAGGGTTGTCACTGTCGTATGAAACCAGTATCCTTCCTTCATTGATATCATGGATAATAACTTCACCATCAAACAGTAGTTTCTCCGCTGATTCCCCACAATAAAGCCCCTTGGCTGTACCAACCCGCTCACCCTTGCTGGTTAGAATCTTGCTGCTGGCCTTACCTCTGTAAACAATATCACCATCCTTGAATCTACCCCTCACCTTTACCATTTCTTTCGAAAGCGTATCATAAGCATAATAGTTTGCTGTAGTATCCAGATGAATATATAATGTACGATTATCAGATCCCCAGTTTGTATTGTATATATCGGTTTCATAGTGCATAGGCACTTCCGATATACTTCCTGCAGCAAGATCCAGAATTTTTACCGACTTATGGGAAACAAGAGATAAAAGTTTACCGTCTTCCGACCATGCATGGTTTATTACAAATTCCGTTTTCCCTATGTTTACTGCCTTATTTTCACTCAGGTCAACCAGATATAAATCAATTAACTGTCTGGGCATTCCTATTAGAACAAGCTCATTCTTAGCTGACATACTCTCATTTCTGATTTTATAGGCTACAAAATATTTAGGATCCTTAGAAACTGTCAGCGGGATCATTCGTTCCTTCCGGTAAAAATCCGAACCCATAAAGGTTTTTTCCAGGGAATTAAGCTTTATGGCCTCCTCACTTATGAAGGGTTTATATCTGGTTATTGCGGATTTACTTTCGAGTGCATTAAAGATCATTTCGTTCTTACTTATATTAAATTTTTGGAGGAGGTCTCTTTCATTCTCAGCTTTATCAGATTCTGAAGATGTCACTCTTATAACAGTAACCGCTGCTGCAATTACAATCATTATAACTACCCTGAAAACAGGTCTATTACTGAAATCTATAATCAACCTGCCCATGTGTTTTATAAAATTTCCCTTACCCTTCAGCATCTTCTTTCAACTTCTTTCTTCAAGATTTTTGCCTTTGGCATTGTTTAACCCTCTATCCCATTTCCAATATTATCTTAATAAGCTATATTTCTACATTGCTGTCTTACAACCTTCTTTAGTTTGTGTTCAAGTGGACCAAAAAGAACCATGTGAATTAGTAAAACCCTCTCCAACTAATCAGAGAGGGTTTTATTTTTCAGGTTTTAGACTTCCGTCTCTTCCAATAAATAAAATTCCGATAATGCAGACAACTAGTCCCGAGATTGCCGGTTTAATGATGGAAGATGAAATTGCATCAAGAGGTGGAAATCCCGGATTATTCTTTGCGCTTGGCTAGCAATTCACAAATCTGTTCATCAATTGGGGCCAACGATTCACAATAATTTTCAACGTCACCAGGTTTAATATCCTAATACCTTGCCCATCCTGCCTAACATTTTCTTCCCCCCGTAGTTCCTCTTATGGTCCAGTCACGATAAATTGATTATGTGTTGTCCGGCCTTGCAGATTCTTCACGAAACTCTACTTCTGTGCCGAAGTAACAACATCACAATAATCACTAATCCTGAAATAATCAACAAACCCATTAGAATTCTAGAGAAAATAGCATTGTTGTATATGTTATTAACATTGCCGGACCGGATGTTTAAAGGCAAGTTTGCCGAAACATTTGTTGGAATGACAGGCACGCTGTTTTCTAAAATAAACCGTTCAAAATCCTCTTTGGTATTTGTCTGAGGGTTAGTAATATTGAATTCAGCCAAAATTCTCTTTCCGTTTAAGGGTTCGTCAGCTTTCGGTGAATACCCGATCTTTTCAATTGTTACCACTCCTTGTGGAGATAGTGGAACATATGAGTCCCCATCTTTTCTCAAGAAAAGAACTACAGTACTACCCCATTCGTCTAGTCTATAATCATTTGCCGAACTGACCGTTTTGTTTTTCGCACCAGGAGTCACAACGTAAAAATCCTTTGTCTCGTTATCTCCCTTGAGATAATAAAACACTTCTACCCGCCAGTATGTTACCCAGCCTGAAATACCATCTGCTACTCCCTGTGACTCTTCAACTGGCCCAACAATCTTTCCCAGTAAAATGACATCGGAATTTTGGACCAGGTCGGATGTATTGAATTTGGCCCACGATGCAACAGTGGTAGGTATTCCAATCAATACAAGCAGCACAAGCGTAAGCACTAGAATAATAACTTTGGACTTCATAGATCGCCGCCTCCTTAATAAGGCATGCCGTAAGATTATTTTTACAGGATGTCACACAACCCTGATATATTTAAGGGTATGGGGCAACCCTCTGGCACATATCTCCACACCAGTTCGGATGATTTTCCCCGGCGGGGTAAGGCAAATTGCAAATTGCCTTGCGTCTAGATACGATACCGTATGCCGACAACTAATTCAATCTAGCATTCCACATGTTTCCTTGGATTCCTGCCATAATAGCATCCATAAGTGTAAAAAAGCCAGAGCGATTATGGCAATTATTTTCTTATCCCCCTCATCCTTATTGTCGATTGGACGAAAGTGCTATTTATTGGTTCAGATGAAATGTCCTAGAATTCCTTTGTATGGAGAGGACTAGGATTTTTTGACCATATGAAAGCCGCCATCAGTAGTTGAGGAACCAAGCACACAATAAAAATGATTGCTAAGGCTTTAGGGACATTCTCAAACCCGCCATAGCTGCCATTCACTCCGTGGTTGTACATATAACAATTAATTTGGGTGCCTACCACTAATAGAAAAAGTCCAGCAAAGCTCGTTACAGTCGACACTAGACCAATTTTAACACTTTTACTGATTTGATATAAGACAAGGAAGCTAATGACATTGACAGCAACCAAAAGTAGAACAAACCTAATACGAGGGGATACTTCGGATAAGTAAATAGCTGTCAGGATAAACCCTTGACACCAAATTATGGCTTTACTTATATTCCTTGGAGCAAAAATAGCTGCAAGTGAAGATATGATCACAAACACTCCGACTAGGTAAATTAGTTCTCCTAGCATTGGGATATATATCCCAAGCACTATTTGGTTTCCCACCCCAATAATTCGTAATAGATTGTAACCCATATCCGCTGTCCCTAAAATACCTATAACTAAAAGTATTCCTATACCCATGCCAATAAGCCTAGGTCTATGAGCACGGTCAAGCTGCTCCCCGACAACAATAGGGTCGCCCATCTCCGCAATTGCCTTGTCTGTTGCCTCTTCTTCATTAAGTCCATCACTAATGAAGGCGTCCTTTTGATCGATTATGTGGTTTTTAATTTCCTCTAAAACAGGAGATTGCACCTTTTTCCAACGTATCTGTTGGCGCACAGCTTCCAAATACTCGGTAATTTTGCTAGGCTGTTGCAAAACTTGCACCTCCTAAAACACCATTTACCGCAGCGGTATATGCTTTCCATTCTTCTTTTTTCTCCTTCAACTGCTTGCGACCATTCTTTGTTATACTATAGTATTTCCGCACCCTCGCATTATCAGCGGTCTCTTCATAAGAAGTGAGCATATTCTTTTGCTCTAAGGTGTGGAGCAGTGGATATAATGTTCCTGCTTTTAACTCAAAAGCATTGTTTGATTTTTTTCTAAGTTCTTCAATCATCTGGTAGCCGTACATATTCGTTTCGTCAAGTAGCTTTAAGATAAGCATGGTGGTGCTTCCGGTTAAAAGGCTTTTATCGATTGCCATATTCGTGCCTCCATATATAGATAATCTATATACTATAATATATAGATTATCTATATATGTCAATACCAAAAAATTGCCTCTTTGTTTATATAACTAATATCGACTCCTACGTAATACTGCAAAGTCTTCCCACGGAAATCCCCGTAATAAATGTAGTCCGCTCTCTTAGTGTGTGATGCTTCGTCAGCCTTAAACTCTATCCGCAATTCTGGCTTAAAAACGCTGACTGGTAATTTCATGGCTTCTTCAATATCTAAGCCGAAATTTGTATTACTAATCAACTCTACAGGGTTGGAAGTATAATTAGCGTCTCCCCTAGCCCAAATGAGTTTGGTTGTTCCATTGGTGATTTCTAGTTTAGGATAATGAGAACTATACCCAGCTTGTTCAGCGGTTAAGTCATTACTTGAGTTTGAAGAGGTCGATGATTGAGGGAGCCCCATTGAAAAACTAATCAAGAGATTAGGTTATTCACTTTGAATATCCTAATCTCTTGATTGAAGCTGAAGTGATGCCTCCTGTTACAGCTTTGAATAAGCTTGCAAAATTGATGTCACCACTTTCTCAACTTCAGATTCCTGCACCGTCGTATAAAGCATACATTCCAAACTATTCTCGGGGATTGTAAACTTAGCAGCTGGCAAATTCTGATTGTCGTTTTTACGCCGCAGTTTAACTTCAGTTCCGTCAATTTGTTTCGTATCAAAATCAGAGTCTGGCGTTAACACTGGAGTCGGTTCTCCGAACGGGTGGTCTCCTTTACCTATCTCTACATTTAAAATTGATGCTCCTGCAGTATAGGACAATCTAAAGACTTCTGACTTTTCGTCCCCTTCGATATCTATGCTGGAGGATGCGACTTCGAATTTCTGCCCCTGCGGAATAACGATATCTCCCGGTTGAAGTGTTTTAAAACTTAACCCCTCAGAAGCCGTAGGACCCGTTTTATCAATAAAAAAGTTGGTAGGAGGGCTATTCACTGGAACGACTATACTTTCGCAGATTTTCTTCAACTCATCAAGCGAAATACCTCCGTCGTGTCGACTGCCTGCTGTGTACTCAATACCATTTTTTATGAATTGAATATAATCAACAGATTCACTCACATATAGTGTTGCCGGTACATCACCAATTTGGATTTGAGTTTTTGGTGCTTGAGCCGCATCAGCAAAATACAAAGGATACATCCCTTCTGGGCTTGTTGTCTCGTGGATCCTAAATTTAAATCCATCGCCGTTGCCATAACTAGCTAAGTAACGACTAACATTATTGCCTGGAGGGGTAATTTCCTTATATGCTGTCGAATCTGTAAGCTGATACCCTGCGGTGTAAGTTGGGAGTAAGGGGGTAAAAGAGAGGTACTTGTGGTAGTCAAAACTTCCATCCGTTACAATAGATAATTGATTAGACTGGGCCGTTTGTTTCGAAGTGCTAGCTCCAGCTGCAGGAGTAGCGTTTGATATTGAGTTAGTAAAACCTACCAAGCCTAAACTAATGAATATAACGACCGCAGTACATGTCCATTTCAAAGTGGGTTTCTGAAATAACTTGATCATTTTGATTCTCCTCTTAATTTGATGATTGTTTTTGTTTCCAAAGAAACCGGTTGTTCCTGGGAGCCATGGAACTTGAGCAGGGGTTACTAAATTGATGATGGATAAGCCATAGCTTTGATACTCTTCCGGCTTTAAAAAACTTAAGGTATCGGCATCACAAGCTAACTCGCAGTCTTCACGCATTTTCGCAAAAGAGTACCAAATTAAGGGGTTAAACCAATGGACTATTTGTGCGGCAACGGCCAGCCAATTAATAAGTATATCGTTCCTTTTATAATGAGTTAGTTCATGGATAAAAATATGTCTGATATTTTCTTCATTAAGCCGCTTGACCAGGGGTTTAGGAAGAAGAAGTTTGGGACTTAATATTCCGTAAAGACAAGGTGCATCTATACGATCCGTAATTATTATTGGAAGGTTTTTTCTGATACCCAGTTTGCTGGTACATTCTTGCATGAGGTTGGACATTCTTGCGTCTGTTATAAAAGGTTCTCGTCTTACTTTTGAATTAAATCTGAGGTTTGCAGCTATTGTCAGACTAGCTAGAACTAAAACCCCGACTAACCATAGAATTGCTAATATCCAGCTATTAAACAAATTCTTAGCAATAGATCCTTCCGCTTTGGTATTGCTTTGTTTGTTGATAATAGATTGATCATTCGTTAACTGGATTTCTTTTCCGGATATATCGATTTGAGTATCGTTATCTGTCATCCTAATATTCGCTTGATTGACCATCGGAATTGGTACCGAATTATTGGGTAATAAGCTGTAAATGCTCCACGGACTTTGAATATCGTAAGGTATTAGTAATCGAATGATCAGCAGCATCCAGATCGCATATTGCCACTTGGCATCCAGTTTATTTCGCAGTGCATAGTTTACCAGCAAAATTAGGACCGCCAAAATACTAGCCATAATAGACGTTTTAATAACCCAATTGAAGACTAACTCTATTTCCAATAAAATCACCCCCGTTCGGATTATTTATCTTCTAAGAGTTTCTTAAGCTCTTCTATTTCTTCTGCCGAAAGCTCTTTGTTTTCGATAAAGTTTTTAACTAGAAGATTAAGAGAACCGTTATAAACACGACCTAAGAATGACCTTGCTTCTTCTTTGGCACATTCGTTTTCAGAAACTAAAGGATAATATGAATATCCTCGGCTTCCAACGTCATAAGATACGGCATTTTTAGTAACCAATCGACTAAGCAATGTTTTAATTGTTTTTGGTTTCCAGTCAGTTGTCCCCTTCAACTCATTAACGACATCGCTGGAACCGAGAGGAGACTCATTCCATAATACTTTCATTACCAACCATTCAGCATCGGTTATTTGCGGGATGTTTTGCATTTTTTCCACCTGCCTACATTTGTAATCCTACTAACAATTATAGCTTACATCTGTAGGCGTTTATTGTCAAGTATTTTTTCGAAAAATGCCAGCAGTTGAGTAGATCAAAATGAATACTATGCTGACAAAACAAAATCCCAGGCCGTTAAAGCCCAGGACTGATTTACATATTCCTCTTAGAATCAACGGGTTGCCTCCACAACGTGCTATAAATTACCATAGAAATGCAACAAACTGTTCCCACGTGCATAAATATATAAGTACGACTTTAACTGAACTATAAATACTGCTCATTTAATAAAGTGATCTTTTAGATTAATAATAATCTGTCCATTATCGTATTGAATAAAGTGGCTTGAATTTGCTACCCCAACCCCAGCTTTATCCTTCACCAAATCCCCTGTTCGGAATACTGAAAGCAAAAACCCTATAAGGCACATATTTGTAACAAGGGCTCGCCCTCCGTAAGAGATTATCGGTAACGATAACGGAAAGAGGAGCAGAAAACCTAAATTTGAAGCAATATACACGATACACTGTACTGCAAATGTTGATATAATCGCGAGTGAAACCAAAAATCCAAGTACGCTTTTTTGCTTCTTACAAAGAAGAATAACACGCATAGTAAAAGCTGAGAATATCGCAATTATTCCGATTAGCACAATCCATCCAAATCTGTAAATCAAGTATGTCAAAAGAAAATCGGTATTGGCTGCGGGCAAAAGCTTTATTGCCGAATACTCTCCATAACCGCTTATCGGCAAACCCTGACCGATAAACTGCGAATGGGACAAAAGCCGTTGTATCATTGACCCAATATATCCAGACCCTGTCGGGTCAAGCGATGGATTGAATATTATTTGCATTCTCCTCAGAACATACCCGTTGCCCATCTTCATGATAAACGGTGTAGACAAAACAGCGGCAGTCGAGATATACATAATAAGTATTGCCAATAGTTTTCTTACGTTAAACCAGCCCTTTTCAACCGCCGCCGTCAAAATAATAAGGCAGGAAGTACAAATCAAAAAAGAGCACCGTTACAGTAGGTACGAGTATCGATAAGTATGCAGGAATAATAAAAGCTGCCACACAAAGGATAAGTCCACCATACCCTTTATTTCTCATGCTGTAAACCACTCCAGCAAAAGCGGTAGGAAACAGCAACAGCGGATAAATCGCATTTATCGAGCTACCTTTTACTTTCTCTCCGAACAAATAAGCTATCGTTATTGCACAGAGCGCAAAAAAGACAACCTTAGAGTACTTCCCAATGATTGTGAAGTCTAAGAAATATGCAGCAACCATCACAAGGACTGAAATACCTGCCCATACAATCTGTTTTTGAAACATCTCTGCTCCATTATTAAGGTGATCAGGTCCAATCAATAATTGAATAGCAAGCCCCAAAAGAAGCATAGTGGCTGTCATTACAAGCAGCGGCCAATCGGGTCTAGGTCTATGAGCATGGTTAAGTTGCTCCCCTACAACGATAGGATCACCCATCTCAGCAATTGCCTTATCGGTTGCCGCTTCTTCATTAATTCCCTCACTTATAAATGCGTTCTTTTGATCCGTTATATGGTTATTAATCTCCTCTAAAACAGGAGACTGCGCCTTTTTCCAACGTATCTGTTGGCGCACAGCTTCCAAATACTCGGTAATTTTGCTAGGCTGTTGCAAAACTTGCACCTCCTAAAACACCATTTACCGCAGCGGTATATGCTTTCCATTCTTCTTTTTTCTCTTTCAAATGCTTGCGGCCGAATTTTGTTATACTATAGTATTTCCGTACCCTTGCATTATCAGCGGTCTCTTCATAAGAAGTGAGCATATTCTTTTGCTCTAAGGTGTGGAGCAATGGATATAATGTTCCTGCTTTTAACTCAAAAGTATTGTTTGATTTTTTTCTGAGTTCTTCAATCATCTGGTAGCCGTACATATTCGTTTCGTCAAGTAGCTTTAAGATAAGCATGGTGGCGCTTCCGGTTAAAAGGCTTTTATCAATTGCCATCTTCTTCCCTCCATATGTAGGTGATCTATATACTATAATATATAGATTA
>NZ_JYNH01000116.1 GCF_000960765.1 Desulfosporosinus sp. I2
GAATAAGGTGAAGTTTCCACCAACGGATATTATTTTTGATCCTAATATTTTAGCCATTGCCACAGGGATTGAAGAGCACAATAACTATGCGGTCGATTTTATTAACACCGTAAAATGGATTAAGGAAAATCTTCCTTTCGTCAAGGTTAGTGGTGGGGTAAGTAATTTATCCTTCTCCTTTAGAGGAAACAATGCCATTAGAGAGGCTATGCACTCTGTGTTTTTGTATCACGCTATTGCTGCAGGAATGGATATGGCTTGCAATAATTTTGAAGTGATTGATCTTGGAGTAATGGCATCTTGCGAAGTAATCCTGCAAACAGCAAAAAAAGAAAATGCTGATATCATAGCCCTGAGTGGACTGATTACTCCCTCCTTAGATGAGATGTCTAATGTGGCGGAAGAAATGGAACGGCAAGGGTTTAACATCCCCTTGATGATTGGTGGAGCAACAACCTCTAAGACTCACACAGCCTTAAAGATTGCACCTAACTATTCAAAGGGAGTCGTGTATAGTGTTGATGCTTCTAAAGCCGTAGAAGCTGCCAAAAAGCTGGTCGATAAGAATGGAAGAGAGAGGTATTTAGCTCAAATTGAGGAGGAATACCAAACTATAAGCGAAAGCTACGGGAAAATTGAACGAAAACTTGTGCCGCTCGAAGAAGCTAGAGAAAAGAAATTTCAAATAGATTGGAATAAGAAAAGGATTAACGTTCCAAACTTAATTAGAACCAAACATTTAAAAAATTTCCCAATCAGTGAGCTTAGAGAATATATTGATTGGTCTTATTTCTTTGTAGCTTGGGATATGGGTATGGTGTATCCCAAAATTATGGATGATCCGAAATATGGTGCAGAAGCTAAAAAGCTTTTTGAGGATGCCAATGAAATGTTAGATTTACTAGAGAGGGAAGACATACTAACAGCAAATGCCATTTTGGGTGGTTTCCAAGGATAATGTCTATCGATGCCTTGCGGATTATATAGCCCCAAAGGAGAGTGGGTAAACTGACTATTTAGGTGGATTTATTGTAACTACAGGCATAGGCGCTAAGGAGTATGCCGAGCAACTTAAAGCACAAGGCAATGACTACGGAGCAATTATGGTAAAACTTCTGGCTGATCGGTTAGCAGAAGCTTTCGCCGGGTTATTACATCTTCAGGTAAGAAAGAATTATTGGGGATACGCTCCAGATGAAAATCTAGAGCTTAAATCGTTATTAAAAGGGTCATTTCGGGGAAAGACTATCTGCAAGTACTAAATGCATGTAAGGATATGGACATTCATAAATTGGGTTTGTGTGTGCCGAAGCCTTTGCAGGAATTTTGCAGGGAATCGTTAAACAAGGATATTCTGATAGCAGAATCCTCCCATGACCTGTTTGAGAACAATATTAACGGACATATCTATAGGCCGATGGTGGAGCGGTATAGGTGGGGCTGCCCCCTTTGTCGCCGTCATTAATTCTATAATCAACTTGATTTTAATAATATTATAAGGCAAATAATTCTTGTTAATATCCTAAAATCCGCTTTTACCAGATTAGTTTTAGCTCACATACGAGGAAAAAGGTGGAATAATCAATGGAAATCTCAGCTTTAGATAAAATGGTCAGAGCTGATAGCCCTTTGCACCGTTGGGACGGGCGCCTAAAAACTGTACTATTTTTAGGCGCCATCATCCTTTCAACAGCTTTTCAACACTGGTATTTTGTAGCAGTGTTGTGGCTGGCAAGTATTCTGTTTTTTTAGTACTCTTCACCTTCCATGGCTTAATCTCATTATAGTGTACGAAATATCATTGGACATAGCCAACGCACCTGTCCTTCCAGACTGTTTATATGGAGCTTTATAAATCATAAAAACGAAAATACTATTGCTATTTTATTATAACATATCGTATAATATTGGCGTAGTTTAGTTTTGCAAGTTCTTGTTAGTAAATATACTGAAAAATATCTGATGACCGTTACAGAAAGCGGATATTAGCTAAAGTTAACTAACATAACTATACATATTATCATCATGGAAGGTAAACTTCTTCTGTCAACTGAATAAAGTCTACTCTCCGAGCCGATCAACCTAACGAGAAATCCATGGTTCATTGGCCAGGGCTTTAACGCCCTCGGGGTATGTCTAGAAATGGGCATGCCTTCACATTTTGAAAAGGAGGTGGTCGCATGGATTGACTTGATCAATTTGATGACGGCTCCACTTTCTTGTGGAGTCGTTTTTTGGTTTTCTGGAACAAAGACGAAATTCTGCCTGAAAATGGGATAGCTAAAAGGAGTTGTGATATTCATTCCATGAGTCGCGCATTCTAAAGACAAGTTAAGAGAGTTCCGAAGAAAATCCGCCAAGAAGTTTGTACGGAAATCCGCAGAGAAAGAAGGTTACATTATGTTCCAACATAGACAACGCACGTTAAGTTTTGTGGTGCTATCATTAATCAGCCTTTTTATGCTAACGGCGTGCGCGGTGCCAGGACAAAAGGCAACCCCGCCAGTCCAACAGCCGCCCACCCCCTCAGTTACAACTCCAAAACTCCGGATTGTAGCCGCTGCTGATCTAGCCTTGGCTTTTAAGGAAATCGCCGCGCAATTTGAAGAGGAGACCAAAATCCCGACTGAAATAACCTTTGGCTCTACGGGAACGGCTGCTATGCAGATCGAAAATGGGGCACCTTATGATGTGTTTGCCGCTGCGGATGTTTCTTATATTGAGGCACTTAATAAAAAGGGCCTGATTTTACCCAACACGCAACAGCTTTATGCTCAAGGCAGGATTGGTATTGCAACTCTGAAAGGAAGCAATTTGGGCGTTAAGACATTACAAGCTTTAGCGGATGATCCTAGGGTCAAGAAAATCGCCATTGCCGAACCGTCTCATGCTCCTTATGGCAAAGCCGCTAAACAGGCCTTTGAACACTTGAACCTTTGGAATAAAGTAGAAAGTAAAATGGTTTACGGACAAAATATACAAGACACTTTAGCTACCCTCAAATCAGGGAATGTGGATGCTGCTATCATCTCTCTTTCCATCTATAAGCCGGAGGAAGTCGATTTCACTATAATTGACAGTTCCTGGTATGACCCTTTGAATCAAATGATGGCGATCTTAAAAGGGACGAAACAGGAAGAAAACTCCCGTAAATTTATTGCCTATGTCAATGGGGAAAAAGGACGTGTGGTCATGAAAAAATATGGTTTTTTACTTCCCGGTGAGTTTTAAAAAAACAATATGCTGACATGAAAGTAGTTGCTAAGATGATGATGCCTGATTTAATCCCCCTTTACCTCTCTTTACGTCTGGCCCTGACAGCCACCTTGATCGGGCTGCTGATCGGTTTGCCGATCGCCTGGTTCTTAGGCCAAACAAAGTGGAAGGGACGGGAGATTCTCGATTCATTGATTAGCATCCCTATGGTCCTGCCCCCAACCGTTCTCGGTTACTATTTGCTGGTCCTTCTAGGTCGAAATAGCTGGATCGGAAAGTTGGCCGAAAGGCTAGCAATCCCTCTCGTGTTTACAACTAGGGGAGCCATTATCGCAGCAACGGTGGTTTCTATCCCTTTTTTCATTAAAACAGCCCGTTCAGCCATTGAAGGGGTTCCGTTCAATCTTATGGATGCTGCCCGTGTCCTCGGCAGAACAGACTTGAATATTTTTTTTAGCGTGGTTATTCCCAACGCTTGGAAAGGAATTGCCGCTGGACTGGTGCTCATGTTTGCCCGGGCGTTGGGGGATTTTGGAACCACGTTGATGGTCTCGGGGGGATACCTGGAAAAACGTTGACCATGCCGATTGCCATATACAATGCCATGCTTGCTGGAGATCAGGCCACGGCTAATCTACTTGCTTTGATTATGGCAGGCACAGCTCTTGGGGTGCTGATCCTAATCAATATGCTCAATCGACAGGTGGGAAGGAGAGGGAAGCGATGATAGAAATTCGGATTTCTAAAGCCCTGGAACTTTTCCCCCTTCAAGTCCACCTTAGGTTATCGGAGAGATCCTCTTTAGCCTTAGTAGGTCCTTCGGGGTGTGGGAAAAGCATGACTCTGCGTATGATTGCCGGCTTGGAACAACCGGATGAAGGGTATATTAAAGTAGGGAATACTATTTTATATGATTCTAGTGAAGGTACCTTTGTCTCGGCTTACCATCGCCATGTCGGGTACCTTTTTCAAAATTATGCCCTTTTCCCCCATCTCACAGTGGAGCAAAACATCGCCTTTGGCTTAAATCGCCGAACCAAGCAGGAACGGCGGCAAAAGGTTCAGTCTATTATGGAGCGTTTAAGGCTCATAGGCTTAGAAAAACGTTATCCCCAGTACATCTCTGGGGGTCAGCAACAGCGAGTGGCCTTGGCTAGAACACTCGTCACAGACCCTGAGTTACTGCTCTTAGATGAACCTTTTTCTGTTTTAGATAGCCAAGTGAAAAAGAAAATGGAAAAAGAAGTTATCGATGTGAGAAATGCTTTTTCGGGCACCATGATTCTAGTGACGCACAGCCTGGAAGAAGCGTTTCGACTGTGTTCGATGATTGCCGTCATGGACAATGGCCAGATTATTCAGTTAGGAACTCAGGAAGAGATCCTTCATCACCCTGCTAATCGCAAAGTGGCCCGCCTTACGGGGATGGAAAATATTTTTGATGGAACGGTCATCGAACGGTGCGGTGAAACGGCCCGACTCTGGGTAGAAGAATTACACGTGCATCTCACCATTCCCAATACTCTAAGGCAAGACAACCTTTCCTTAGGAATTCGGCCTACCCAGCTAATTGTAGAGCAGGATTATTGTGCACGAGTCGAGGACCCAGAAAATAGTTTCTCTGGACGAATTGTGCAAACTATTCCTACGCCTGACGGACAAATTGTGTTTATTCAGTTAGCCAGGGATCTGGTTTCTCACTCAAATAATTCTTCGTTGTCACACAGCCAACGTGACTATGATCTTCAGGCTTATGTCCCGTTCAATTACGGAAAATCTGATCATCGTCTGTTTCAACCTTGGGATCTTTGTCAGGTCATCTTTTCTATCTCTGCGATCGCACTTTGGCCTCAGGACATACGATAAGTTATACACATACCCCCTCCTCATTTTAGATACATTCTTCAAGAGATAATTAGGAAACTTAATAAAGCTCAGTGAATAAGAAAAATTGCATAGTTAATCTCCGAGCCAGACTGACCTAAAGAGTAAATCTATGGTCGCTGGACAGGGCAGAGGCCCTCAGGGTGTCCCCAGAAAACAGATTCCGCTGGCTTGGCCTGGAGTCGCTGCTGGGACGGTATTAGCCTTTGCACGGGCTTTGGGCGATTTTGGTGCTACGCTGATGATCGGCGGTAATATACCGGGTAAAACATTGACAATTCCAGCAGCAATTTTCTTCGCAGCTGAAGGCGGAGAAATGGGAAAGGCTTTGATATGGGTGATATTGATCGTTATTATTTCGATGATTGTTATGACGTTCATGAATTACTGGACTGATTATCAGCGCAAGATGATAACTACTATGGGTAGGAACTAGTATGGAATTATTGGTTGATATTCAAAAAGAACTTCCAGGTTTTGAGCTTGATGTTCATTTCTGAAGCAGGCTTTGTCTGGGATACGATTGCGCTCACCTCGAATAAGGTTAAAATCGTGGCTACGGCACCCGCTAATTCGCATAAACCGGTGGTCATACCAGCTGCAGTAGTAGCAGCTTCTAAAAATAGTGCTGCAGCATCGAAGTTTCTGGAATACTTACAGAGTGATGAGGCCATGAAGGTTTTTGAAAAGAATGGTTTTATCAAGGGAAAATAGGTTAAGACAAAAAAATGGAGGGTGAGATTATGCTTTATATCAGTGATGAAACAATTGACCGTTGGATCAAAGAGGATGTTCCATATATCGATTTAACGACACTGACCCTTGGCATTAGTGGACTTAAGGGGAAGATGAGTTTTACTGCGCGCGAGTTTACTATATTATCCGGGGTTGAGGAAGTATTAAGGATCTTTACTAAGCTAGGAATTACGCCGCTTCGCTCGTTACCGTCCGCTTCCGTAGTGAACAAAGGGGATACCTTCATTGAAGCGGAGGGATTAGCAGCAAACCTTCATATGGCTTGGAAATTGTGCATGAATATCCTTGAATACTCTTCGGGGATTGCGACCAGAACAAAACGGATGGTCGATAAGGTAAAAGCAGTGAACCCACAATTGACGGTACTAGCAACTAGAAAGTCTTTTCCTGGAACTAAAGAGCTATCCATCAAAGCCATCATTGCTGGAGGTGCTTTTCCTCACCGACTGGGCTTATCTGAAACAATCTTAGTTTTTAAACAACATATGGATTTTCTGAGTGATATCAACAATCTAGCCCAAAGCATTAAACAAAATAAAGCCAATGCCTGTGAAAAGAAGATCATTGTTGAAGTTGAAACGATTGAAGATGCACGGCTTTTGATCAAATCCGGAGTCGATGGATTACAATTTGATAAGATCCCAGCTAATGATCTAAAAATCATCGTTGATCAAATCAAGGGTATTAACCCCAATATTACGCTGCTTGGAGCGGGTGCCATAAATGCTGATAATATCGAAGAATATGCTCGTACAGGTATCGATGCCATTGTGACCACGGCGATGTATTTTGGCAAGCCTTCCGACATTGGAGTGACGATGGAAAAATTATAAACTGATGATTCAAAGACAGAAGGAAATCTACGTAAGGTATATCTTGTTGTGGTATTGTTACCCATTTTAGCGTTTGTCCTTTCATTCCCCTTAGGTCGATATCCTATATCGATACCCGATAAGTTTTCAGGGTACTCCTTCACTTGATTAATTCGATCCCCAAAGAACTGGTTGAACTATCCTGTTTAAGCTCCTCTTAATGCATCTGTGTCCTATCACAATGGGCTCGGTCGTCTCGTCAAGCAGCCCTAACAGCGCCTGTCCATAAGTCGAAGCTTCGTCTGCTTCGAGAGGATAAGATCTAGCCATCTCTATTTTCACAAGTGCAGTTGAGGTCTTACCGCAGAGGTGGAGAAGTACTTTACCACCAGCTTCTTTAATACCCTTTATAATTCGCCAGCTTGAGGGGCCACTATACTCCCGATATACTTTTGGTCCAATAATACCTATTGCTCCGACTGGGTCTCCGTAAGAAATAATTGAGGCACCCCTTTCGATACCTTCAAGGCTATAACGGATGATACCCTCTTCAACAACAGCCAGAATTTCCTGAATTCGCAGGGGGTCTTTTCGTAGACCTTTATAAAAATTCATGGGGTCGATAAGAGACGATAGGATCGTAAAAGGACCCTCCACATTTAGAACCACTTTTCCCCCGTCTCCACCAGAATTTCCACGGCGTCTAGGACTTCTCTAATACGACTTTCATTTAGCTCCAAACTCTGGAGATTGGACATTTCTTCAATTGACGTAAAACGGTAACTCTCCACCCTTGGCCCATTCAAGACATCACCCAGCTTGATGTGCGCACCGTAAGCTTCCGCTTCTACCGTAACGCAGAAAGGTATCCTAGCTATGACATCTCCTCGGTGCTTCCTTAGTTCCCGTGCAAGGGTTGCCATGCTATTTTTATCAGCATAAGCACCCGGGAGGGTTATTCCTGTTTTACTGTGCACCTCTTCCGGAATCTGCTCCAGATCGTCTCCCGCACATATAAAGTCCACTCGTCATTCCTCCATTTTCAGAAGTCAGTAGTGTGAGAGGCCTTGGATTTCGCACCCCTCGATCCTCGATTAAAAGCCCAACGCTTTAACAAAGTAGTCCTGAAAGCGGGGATTTGTGGAAAGCTCCAGAACCTCTATCCTATTCTTCAATTCATTGATCTGGGCCATCACAGCCTTATTGATCAGGGCCAACCGGGCTCCTTCCACTGAGGAATTGCCTACAAAGGTTATCTTCCCTTTAAACCCTTTGGGCAGGAGGCCAATTTCCCGAATACTATCCGGATTAATATGGTACCCGAAGGCCCCGGCAATAACCGCTTCCTCTATAGCTTCGAGAGAGATGCCTGCTTCTTCGAGGAGCAGAGTTACCCCTGCTGCAATAGCACCCTTGGCCAGTTGAATCTGGCGGATATCCGTCTGGGAAATATAAAGTTCCTCTGTCAGATAAAACTTCTTATCCCTGACCCTAGCTTTTATTCGGGGATCAAGGTTAGGGTTAAAGCGCCCGCTGGCTAGGACTAATTCTCGTTTGACCATTGCCGCAGTTATATCAATCAGGCCGCTCCCACAGATTCCCTTGGGTTGAGCCGCGCCAATGGTTGTAAAATGAAGATCAAACGTATCATCTATTAAAAAGGAGTCTATGGTCCCGTCTTCGGCACGGCAACCACAGGAAATGTTCATTCCTTCCAAGGCCGGACCGGCAGCAGTAGAGGTAGCAATGAGCTTGCCTCCAAGATTAGCCACGATTTCACCGTTGGTTCCGATATCTAAAAAGACAGAGGGGTAGTCTTTTTTGTCAAAGGCCGTGGCAACCACACCGGCAAGAATATCAGCCCCAACATACCCTGATGCTGAAGGTAAAAGGGTTACCCTTCCTTCTGGACAAATCAGGATACCTGCCTCCCTAGCCTTTAGGTCAACTTGTTCAAGAAAGACCGGTCGGTAGGGGGCATGGGCTATGGATCCGGGGTATATACCCAGAACAAAGTGCAGCATGGTCGTGTTCCCTGCTATGACTACTTGATAAACACGCTCCGTTCTACGGGCGTTACCGGTAAGGTCTATCACTAGTTCATTTAGTTTTCCTATGATGGCTACTTGAAGCTGGGTGGCGCCTTGGGAATTTTCCCGACAGTAGCTTATTCTGGTCAAAACGTCACCGCCGAACTCTGTTTCAGGGTTTAGACAGGACTCTTTCTGGAGGATTTCCCCGGAGGCCAGGTCTAGGAGATAAGCGGAAATTCCTGTGGTGCCTATGTCAATAGCCACACCAAGGATTTCGCCAGGCTCGGATCCAAGGTCGACAAGATCGTTGTCAAATAAGACACCATAGACTTGTTGCGCTCCACCCTGTTCCAGTTTACCCGCCTTCTGATAAATGTCCACCGAGCCAGAGTTATAAGATAGTCTTGCTAGGTAAGGCTGAGCTGTCCTTTCGGGAGGTGGTAACAAAACCTGTTTTACCGAGCTGTCGACTTCTACCGCTATCGCAACTCCTTGGTTAATAGTCTTGAGCTGGTTACCTTTTGGAGGAAGTTCGATCCAAACTTCACCCCTTACCCGAGCCAGGCAGGCCAAACGGACGTTAAGGGCATGGATGAACTCACTTTCCAAATCCTCTGGGGGGAAAAGGTCACCCCAGGCCTTGACCCGGCATTTGCCGCACAGACCTAAGCCATTACAGGGAGTCTCCAAGGTCAGACCCGCTGCCCTAATACATTCCGAAAGCCGCTCCCCTTCGGTAACGTCTATGGAAAGATCCTCGTTGGTGAAATGCACCTTAACCCTGTTAATGATAAGAACCTTCTTTCACGTAATCTGTCATGGTTTTGAGATTGCTTATCGAAGTAGCCATACTGAGACCGCAAGCAGGAGCAACGATATCCACCTCTGAATGGAGCACATTGCGGGTAATGCCCACAATCTTCGCTCTTTCCCCAGTGTGCAGAAGTTGGGTACTAACATTGCCCATAAGTCCCGTCTTGATTCCCGCTCGGGCGATTTTCATGTTGACTATTGAATCAAAGCTCACAGCATTAGCCTTGACCTCATTGAGGGACTCGACGATATTGCTGGCATTACCGCATATGTGAAGGATGATAGGGATACCTTCCTTATGAAGAGCCTTGATTATTTTCTGATAGTAGGGAACCGCAAACTTTTGGAAATTGCGTGGTCCCAGAATTTCTCCTGTCGCTGTAGGATCAGATATGGAGATAACGTCCGCTCCGGCCCTAACCATCTCTAAAGTATATCTGATCAGATAGTCATTAACGAAGGCGAGAAAACCGGCCACTCGTTCAGGTTCCCGCCTTAGCATCTTAAACATTTCCAGAGGGTCAACAACCGAGGTCGCAGTACTGATATGGCCTGAAACATTGCCAATAACCGGGACATGGCTGTTCCTGAGTTCACGGATCGCCTCTAAAACTACCCCCATTCTGCCGGTGGTAACGTCAACCAGGGAATAGTTTTCCATAATGGCTTCTAGTGGCTCGTCATTATACCGAGTAACTCTGGGTTCGATAAGGTTATCTCCTAGATTAACGCTGGCACCTAGTGCTTCAACTTCAGCAGTTAGGCAATAAGGTACCCCATAATTTTCAAAGCCAATGAGCTCATTGATTTTTCGTGCAGCACTTACCATGGCTTTAGTATCTGAGTGATGGCCGCCCCCTACTTGATCGGATATCTCCGTAACGCAGGCACTCATCATGCCGCCCGGGCAAATAATGGGAGGTCGGTCAACCCTGTCTCCCTTCAATACGTTTAATAGGCGTTCTTTTTCATTCAGAATTATTCACCTTCTTCCGACCTTTTCAGCAGTTTGCTCAAAATAGACCTTAGTCAAGCGATCTTTTCCTTATCTTAACATTTTATCTAACTTTTCAGGTTCAATGGGATAGCCTATCTCTCTTGCTGCATCCATCATCGCTTCAATGTTTCTCAACGGCGTTTCTACCGGCAAACTACAGCCTGACATAATAACATATCCTTTTGGTGAATCCCAGGCTTGCTGCACGCATTTAATAACCGCCTCGCGTACATCAGCAGGGGTACCAGCATACATCACGGCAGAAGGATCTACATGTCCCAATATTTTAACTCTATCGCCAATCTGTTCCTTGCATTTTTGCAGATTTACTACATTGTCAACACTGAATCCAGCAACGCCCATAGCGACTATATCCTCCCATATTTTTTCGGTTTTCCCACAGATATGCATCGTCACTGACTTTCCTTTAGAAGTAATATATTGCACCAACTTTTGCAAATATGGCGCACCAAATTCACGGAAATGTTTGGGGCTAACAACAGTGCAGGAAGACATGGGCTCGGAAATTGTCGGGGTCAGACCAACGTCAATGATCGCCTGAGCATATCTGATACAAGTTTCCAATGAAACTTCGCAAGCACGATGAACGACATCCGGATTAGTGAAGAATAACTTGCTCATCTTTTCAATACCCAATAAAAAAAATCGCATTGGTAAAAGGGCCGACAATCCCTCCTGCACAAGAAACTTCTTCTCCTAATTCATCAATGAGATATTTCATCGCTTCGATATGGATAGGCAAACGACCGTCTTTATACGGATCGGCTGCTTCTAAACGATCAATTTGGCCGATGTCATCAATAGCCGGAGTAGCCAGATCTGCTGTGTTATCTGCAGGAAAATTAATTTTCGCTCCCATAGCTTCCGCCCAGGGAAACAAATCCGTGAATATTCTTACCCCATCATAGCCAAAACGGCGGTAAGAAGCGATTTGGGCATCGGCAATAATCCTGGCACTACTATTGAATTCAGATATTTTACAGCCATAAATTCGAGCAACCCCATTGGCTACATTCGGATTGCAGGGGAGACGATCTGCCATTTCCCCTCCTGCTATGGCCTGAGCTCTTTCAACCGGGGTCATTTTGTCCTTCATCATTGTTGAGCCTCCTGTACCAAATCTTGTGCTAATTTAGCAGCTTTAGATGCGTCTTCTGCATAATGCGCACCGATTTTATCGGCAAAACTTTTTGATATGGGACCTCCCCCGATCATAACTTTGATCTTGTCCTGCAACTTATCTCTTTCTAAGAGCTGTATCACTGCTTTCATACCTTCCATTGTCGTGGTCATCAAGGTTGATAAAGCGATAATATCGGCACTAATTTCTTTTGCTTTCTTAACAAAATTTAGTGGAGGCACATCTCTTCCTAAATCGACCACATCAAAGCCCGATGTTTCCAACATTATTTTAACGAGATTCTTCCCGATATCATGCGTATCCCCTTCCACAACCCCAATTACAACTTTATAGTTATCCCCAAGTTTATCCAGCTTTAAGTGGGGTCTTAAAACGTCGAGTCCCGCATACATAGCATCCGAACACATCAACAATTCAGGAATAAAGTATTCTTCCTCTTCGTACAATTCACCCGCTCGATCCATCCCGTGTGCTAAGCCTTTATTAATGCCTTCATAGGGATTAAAATTATTTTCTATATACGTCTGGGCAAGTTCAACTGTCATTTTTTCATCCATATTCACAACCGAATCAGCTAATTGCAATAATAGCGTTTGCTTTAAATCTGACATACTCCGTCTCCTCTACTCTAGAATTACGTTTCAAACAACACCGAGCCACGTAATTATTAGACCCACTTCATGTGATGCTGATCATTTCTAAGAATGCTTCAATCCGAACCTTTAATTGTTCCACATCGGATTCTGAATAGTCTGTTTCAATTTGCAAAAACGAAAGATTTTTCTTCCCCTGCAGGTATTTCTTCAAACTATAAGACTCGATGTTATAGGTATGACATGCCTGCCAAGTAAGATCAACAATACCATCTACGTTAAACTCGTCCACTAATCGTTCCACAAGTTCAAACCGAGCGATGTTCGGGGACATACAGGAACAAGGCGTTCTGAGATATTTTTCGGCAATCGCTAAAAGAGGTTCTTTCCCTTCATCTACTTGGTCATAAACTGCTTTATACCCTCCGCAGCTTTCGAAACAAACAACATTTCCGCCGCTCTCTTCGATTATCTGAACAACCTTATGTGAGCCAATCCCTACAGGAACCCCAGTTAAGAGTATTCTTGGCGTCTTCATATTAAATGAGGTGATCCCCCGGCTGTACAATTCCTTCAATTCTAACGTCAAGCGATCAACCATGAGCACCGCTTCCTCTTTGTCAATGCTAAAGCCCCGATTATAAAGAACCATCAGTAAATCTACGCCACTGATCGGCGAGGGCTTAAGTTTAGCAATATCCTGCAAGTCTTTAAGTGAACGCCGTTCTTCATTTAACAATTGGATGGCCTCACGTAAATCTTGATCTGTTATGGTTACGTTGAGTTCGACTTCCAGTCGATCTTTCAGCTTTATGATTTCTCCATACCAATACTGTAAAGCCTCTTCATCCTGCTTTTGCGGAAGCTGGAGTAAATGAAGAGGCTTTATTTTGGAAAGCAATTCATACATTTTTTTCTTGCCATCACAGGTTGTTTCGGCAATCAGAAGATCGGATAAATTAAAGTAGGGGCATACACCAGAAACTGCATACCCATAACTTGATTTAATGAGAGGACAAAGATTTCTTGGCAGAACCTTTTCGGCTACGGCAATAGGGTCCTGTTTAGTACTACACAGAGGTATGGGAATAGCCCCGGCCGCCATGACTATTTCCATAGGCGAATAGATGCAGTACTTTCCTACAACTTTCCTGCCTTTTTCTTTGGCGGATTTTATCAAATTAATACTTTTGGCGCGCAAATTTTCAAATTCACATAACATTTCGGATTGCATCCTTATTACCTCTTTCACGATAGTTTTCGAAGCCTACAATTGCAGCACCAAGCGCACCGACAATCTGTGGCTGATTGGCAATATTAAATTTGGCACCAAAAGATGAGGATAAAATCACACAAATCTCAGGATTGTTAGCCACCCCGCCAGAGAACGTAATCTCTTCCAGACAGGAAATTTTAGATGTTAAACTTATCATTTTATTAGCAATGGTTTGAACGATTCCTGAAGAGATCGCTTCTTTAGTCACTCCTTGGGCAAGGAGACCAATGATCTCGGACTCAGCAAAAACGGTACACATGCTGTTAATACTTACGGGTTTGCTACCTGATGCCATTTGCCCTAATTCATCTAACGAAATATCAAGAATGCCTGTCATAACTTGTAAGAACCGCCCCGTACCAGCAGCACATTTATCATTCATTATAAAATCAGCAACCGAACCATCTTCTGCGACCGCAATCACTTTACTATCCTGACCTCCAATGTCTATGACTGTTCTGGTTTGCGGAAAGAGAAATCTCGCACCCTTAGCATGACAGGTTATCTCTGTCACTTTTTTATCTATAAAAGAAAGCGACACACGTCCATAGCCGGTTCCAACGACAGTATCCACGTCCCGCTCTTGTAGACCAGCATTGTTTAGCGCTTCAAGAAATACAGTCCGTCCAGTTTCTTTAGGGTTCCAGCCAGTTGGGATAATAGCCATACTTCTTATCGTTCCATCAAAAATGACGGCCTTCGTTGCAGTAGAACCGACATCAATTCCAGCGGTTATCACCACTTCACCTTCCTTAATTTTCAATCAGTTAATTTTGTTGACCACTAATTTAAGCTAGACATTATGGTTGAGACTATCAAAAAGATGGAGTTTATCCAGGTCAAGGCTAAGTAGATCTTAGAATTTCCCTGAAGTTGGTATCGGCAGTTGCTCTTAAGATAATACTGACATTAGCGTCTCAACTGTAAGGCGAAAGTCATATTTCAATAGACTGCTCAACACCCCCAGTATCATGATGCCGACAAACAATGTTGTAATATTTACTCATTTCTACACAATGTGCAAGATCAATTGATAATGTATTAACTATTTTATATCATAACTAATACATTATCAATAAGGAGCTCAGACGTTTTTAGGTGCCAGTAGCACCTTATTTAAGTGTACCTTTTTTAGCTTGTGTTATAAACTGTAAGGTGAAATTGCCTATTTTTAAAAAACGCCTAGGACGGTTCTTCACCGTTAACAGGAAGGGGGTATCGGATATCGTTCCCGTACCTTTGTTGAGTGGGCCAATTTTGGCCAAAATGGGTGGTAACGCGGAAGACTACGGCTTTCGTCCCTGTGATAAGGATGAGCCGTAGCCTTATTTGTATGATAAACTATCCGTTGGTCACGGATTCAAGGATAAGTAAAATTACATAAATAATCTTAAGGTTATGCATTTACATAATATAATACTAATAGTATAATAATTTTATTATCGGGAATAGAACCTGCTCAGACTCTATCTATCAGCAATATGTGTACCGTTTTTTAAGAATCAGAAATTATTGGCCTCTTGGTCCGGAGCAATTCTAAAGGCGGAATTATTGCTGGA
>NZ_JYNH01000117.1 GCF_000960765.1 Desulfosporosinus sp. I2
AGGCAAAATAGTTTTTAAAGCATTTGTCTTCGTAGTTTCCCATGCCCGTTTCTGAAACCGCCATCATGGCTAACCTGGCTGCATTGGCTTCACCGGCTTCGCGCATTAGGTCAATAATATGATCTACTTGTTCTTGCGTGAAGTCTTTTAGAGCTTCTTGGGCTTGGCGTGCAGCTCGAACTAAATTTCGGGCTTCTTGTAAGGAACATAGGTCTCGATCAAGTTCCATTACGAGCGGCACCTCCCTTTTGTTAGAATTTTAGGCCGTTTTCACAGACGTCGATCACGGCTCTTTGGAATGCTTCACAGGCCGATTTACAGGCACTTTGGGAGCCGGTTAGTAGTCCCCCACCAAAGTTGGTTTCGGTCGGTGGTCCGTAAAAGGCTTTCATCGTCACTTCTGCAGCTTTTAAGGCGGCGTCAAGTCCATACATGGCTTCGATCGGAGGCGCGATCAGGTAGGATAGCGCTTCCCCTTCTGGGATTCCCGCCAATTTGGAAAGGTAGCTTCCGGTTCGCGACACGGTGTGCGGGAACCAGGCGGTTTTTCCGCCGTCACTGGTGTAGAACCAGCATTCGTTTTCCAGGTGGTCAATACAGGCATCCACTCCGGCTCTTACTTCGGCTGGGTTCGGCCCAGCTAGTATGCCTATAATTTCTCCGGATAAGGGGCCCGAGGCTCGTGCTGCTCCACAATAGAAGCTTTTGGCATACACGACTTCTACTTCCGCTTTTTTGGTCGCTTCGTCTAAGGCGACGTAGGTCGAATCATCAATGTCAGCGGTGATCATCCCGATTGAGCGTTGATAGCCTGTGAGACCTAATTTTTCGGCTAGATCGGGGGCCACGTTGGGAATTAATCGGACAGCTAATACTTTTGGCTTTATGGGCTCTATCATGATTACCCTCCCTATGAATGCCGGACGCTTTTTTAGCTCCGACGATTTAACTCGTTTCATGGCTCCCACTATGAGTGGGAGTTAAACGTTAAAGGTTCAGCTTGAGCTAAACAACGTTACTTTGTGTTCTCTACGTTTTTAGTTTTCGGCTTTTCTTCGATGACCGGTAATTTAGGTAGAATGGCTTCAAGTTCCTGATGGGGGCGAGGGATTACGTGACAACTGATGAGTTCTCCAACTCGCTCTGCTGCTGCAGCCCCAGCATCGACGGAGGCTTTAACGGCTCCCACGTCTCCTCGGACCATGACGGTGACTAAGGCTCCTCCAACTTTTACTTTTCCAATTAGGGTGACATTCGCTGCTTTAACCATAGCATCCGCTGCTTCGATGGCTCCTACGATTCCACGGGTTTCTACCATTCCTAGGGCAACTAGATCTTCTCTTATAGCCATTTATGGTTTCTCCTTTCACTCTCTTGCTCTATAATTTGAATAGTCTTGAAATCAGGCTTCCTATAGTCCCTAAATTATGCAAAAACCATGCCATAAAAAAATAAATATTTTACCCTAAAGAACCTCAAATTATGCATGATTTATAACAGAAATAGTTGTAAAATTGAGTCAGAGCTGACTTCTAATAAGTCATAATCGTTTAATGAAATTAAATATAGAAACAGAATACAAAAAATGTCGAAAAACCGGATATAAATACGATAAAATATTTATTCTACTCAAATAGGTAAAAATTAAAAGGTTTTTCCCTAAATAAGTCGAAAATAAAATATAAGTCATAAATGATTTAATAGGGGGTCATTCAGGATGCCACTCGAACCGGAAGAGTTAGATTTATACACACTGAAAAAAATCTTAGACAATTCCCACGATGAAATTTACGTCACAAATGCCAATGGGTTCGTCATATACGTGAATAATGCCTGTGAGAAACACTACGGTGTTAAAGCCTCTGAAATCATTGGCAAAAAATCTAGAGAGATATCAGAAAAAAAATATTGGGGTCCCCGCGTAAGCCCCATTGCGATTGATAAGAAAATGAGCATCACCCTCGAGCAAAAAACATGTACTGGGAAAACACTGCTTACCACAGCCACTCCAGTCTTTGACTCAGAAGGTAATATAGAGCTGATTATTGAAAATTCCAGAGACGTCACTGAATCCGAGGGAATCAAACACGAATTAGATAAAAGTATTCAATTATTAAAACGATATAAAAAAGAAGTTGCCGTCCTTCGTGAGAAAGAAACTAAAATCCCCGCGTTTGTTTGCAAGAGTTCAAAAATGGAATCCCTTCTTGCACTTGTCGGACGAATCGCTGCGGTTAATTCAACCGTTCTTTTGCTAGGTGAATCTGGTTCTGGCAAAGGGCATATGGCTAAATATATCCACAATAATAGTCCCAACAAAGGCGGCCCATTTATTACTGTAAACTGTGCTTCAATTCCATCGGAACTAATGGAAGCAGAAATGTTTGGCTATTCTAAGGGGGCCTTTACCGGAGCCAATATTAAAGGAAACATCGGGTTAATCGAACTTGCCAATGAAGGTACCCTTTTCTTAGATGAAATAGCTGAACTCTCTCCCCGCATGCAAGCGAAACTTTTGCAAGTACTCCATGAGAATCAATACTTCAAAGTTGGTGGGCGTGAAATTCAACATCTCAACTGCAGAGTCATAGCTGCTACTAATCGCAACTTGCAAGCAATGATCACAAAGGGGGACTTTCGTGAAGATCTATACTACCGTTTAAATATATTTGAACTCGTGCTTCCCCCATTAAGAGAACGTCAAGAAGAGATCATTCCTTTAGCTCAGGAGATTTTGGCAAAATTTAATAAAAAATATAAATTAAATCACGAATTTAGTGAGAGATGCTATGAATTATTTGTTGAATATCCATGGCCTGGCAATGTTCGGGAACTAGAAAATATTATTGAACGCCTGACCGTCGTAACTCAGGCTAAGGTTATTGATGAAGTTGATTTACCTAATTCCTTTCATACCTCGATAGATCATCCGATGGCCCCAATCCCCTCCATCACATCTAGACCAGTTTCCCTTGAAGATGCTCTATGTGATGTCGAAAAAAACTTAATATTACAAGCCTATAAAGAGTTAGGAAGTTCATATGAAGTGGCCAAATCCTTGGAAATTAGTCAAAGTAAAGCCAGTCGTTTAATTCGCAAATACTTTCCATCAGAAGAACATGACCTTAAACAGTCGGAGTAAAGCACAATCCTAATTAACAAAAAAGGCAATATAGCCCAAACCGATTGAACACGCTAAACCAATAATGTTCTCCAATAAAAAAAGTTTATTTAGATTTCCGGAAAATTCAGGTTTAATTTTCTTTTTCATTTGCAACGTTATAACCATCGCACCCATATTAAGGACAAATAAAGGAATTAGAACAAATCTTGAAAAATCAGCAGCAAGCATTTAACCCACCCCTCTCCCAATAGAGCCTCAATTTGACAATAAACTCAGTTTGCCTTTAAGAAATTATATCGATTAAAAGACCATATTACAACTTATAACAAGATTTGAAAAAATGGCTAAGGAATGATTCCTTAGCCATTTCAATTCAAATTTCAATCCCAATCCCAATCCTCAGTAACCTTAAGAATGCATGCCTGCAAAGAATTCTTCATTGTTATCAATAGGCTGATCTGAGATGGCGGCAAGTAGTTCCTTGGACGGAGGTGGGGATGCGTAAGTACCGATAATTACACCGGCAATACCGCAAACCAACCCGACGACACAGTAACCCAAGTACGAGTTTGCCATTGCTCCAGGCCCGAATACCCAGTCCCAAATTGGTGTATTATAGACGGATTTCCATACCTTGTATTCCAGAATGAAGAAGATGAAAGTTCCCAAAGTACCGAATAATCCACCTAACATTACCCCTAAAAGGGTTGCACGCTTCCACCATAATACATAAAGCATCACGGAGATACCAGCGGTAAGCAGACCTGAAGATAAGAAGTAAGCGTCATTAAGAGTCGCTCCCACGACTGGACTGTTATAAAGTAAGGCTACAAGAATGTTAACGCCGATCATGAATACTGTAACTAGGCGTGACCATCTAACGATTTTCTCATCAGACCAGTTTCTCTTTTTATAAATTAAAGGTTGAAAAACATCGTATGACAGGTTCATCGCTGAGATATTACTGTAATTGGCTACCGTTGACATCGTATGTGCTGACAATAAGAATATCAGTAGCCCTTTAAGCATAGGAGGCATATAGGAATTAATATACGTTGATATAATGTTGTATGCGCCTTTATCCCCCAAAACAGCGGCTGCAGAAACAACACCATCTGTAGTTTCTGGAGGAAATACGATTAGGCCTAAAATGCCAATAATCGCAGCGGGTAAAACGATAATAACGGTATTGAAGGCGATGCTGTATAAACCGCCTCGACGAGCTTCGCTTGTACTCCTAGCTGCTTGGGCTTTTAACCAGAAATCTTCTGCAGATGCCCACCCTGGGACCAATCCGAGCATAACGATCAAGGGGAAGGATAACGATACATATGCGAAAAAGCTGGCTGAGTTCTTAGTAGAATCAACCGGATAAGCAAGACTGTTGACTATTGGCTGAGCATGTAACATACCCATAATCGTTGTACCTTGGGCTGTTGCGATGCCATTGGCGGTGAAGAAGATGGCAACAGTAGTTACAATCAATATTATTGCGCCCATGAAAAATTGAACAACATTGGCATTGATGACTGATCGGAAACCTCCCATCCACATATATATGGCGATTGGTATCGCATAGATTACAATCATCGACTCGATAGATATACCGAGAGCTGGGGCCATGATCAATGATGCTGCATAAAGTTCAGCCGCTGACCAGATCGTATAAGAAAAGATATTAATGGGAGCAGACAGAATCCTCGCTGGGAGCCCAAAACGTTTCTCCAGCATCTGGCATTGTGATATAGCTTTAATCCTTCTTAAAGGACGAGCCATTAAAAATTGCCAGATGTTCGAGAGAAACCAAGGAATTGCAACTACCCATAAACCGGATAATCCTAGGTCATAGGTGGCCCATGTCATCCAGGTGATCATTCCGATTAACATCCACCCGGAAGCTACAGACATACCGACCATATAGGCTGGTTGACTACGACCTGTGATCCAATAGTCATTATGTTCTTCTTCGGCACTAGCACTGGATTTTTGCTTTTTATAGGCATTTAACCCTACAGCAATAAGAAAAGCAATATAAGCAATAAAAACTAACCAGTACCACAATGGACTAACATCAGCATTACCCATTCATGTCACTCCTTCAATATAAAACTACGATAAATCCGCTTGACTAGTCTTATCTCTTACCTATTCAATTTTCAAATATACTTTCACCTTCCATCTTTACAAAAATACCTACTCAATTAATCCAAAACTTATTGAATAGTTCAAATTTTGTTATAGATCTTTTATAATGCAAAAAGTGTGCCATCACAAATATCTCTCTTTAGAAATCCCTATCCCAGTAGTTTGGCTCATATACTTAGAAGCAAAAACCTATCTTAAGTCAGTTTTAACTTGAGTAAGTCAAAAAATGAAAGAGTCAGTAATATACCAACTCTTTCATTTTTGAAACCAGTATGATCTTCCTTAGAACTTCGGTTTTCTGGGTCTTCTTCTAGCTTCTTTTTCCTTAGCCTTGATTTCCGTGGTTTCAGCTTCTGCTTCTAACACGATCTCTTTCAACTGACGTTGCATATCTTCTGATAAAGGATTTTGATTTTCGTAGTTTTCAAGAATATCAATCGATTTTGCATAGGAAGTTTCGACAATATCCTTACTGCCAGCCGTTTCCCAATTCTCTCGATTTTGACGATTTAGCAATTCAGTCTTGGAAAGCTCTTTGTAATGCGCATAAGTGTGATCACAGCTAATGAATTCTCCGCCGATACCTACCGAACGGACAACTTCCAATGCCATTTTCTCATCACTTATCGAAATACCTTTAATGGTATGCATAATCATGCGAGCCATTTCATTCTGCATAGCCATCTGAGCATAGTCCCAAGTCAAGCCACCTTCGAGCATCCCCAGACCATATATCATGTTAGCGCCTGCTAACGCTGGTAATAAGGCGGTCAGGGTAAACTCATGGGCTGCTTGGGCATCAGGTACTTTACTATCCGTCTATCCACCAGCTACCCAGACAGGGATATTATAGAACTGAGAAAGTTTGGCACAAGCCGCACTGAAAAGAGCGAGTTCTGGAGTTCCAACGCAAGCAACGGTGGTTCTCAAATCCATCATGGTTGTGGATGTTCCATAGACCATTGGATACCCTCTCTTTTCAAGCTGACCTAAAACAAACATACTCAAGATTTCCGCATTGTGAGTGACCAGGGTGCTTGCCAAGTTAACGCAAGTCGTGCCGCCAGCGAGTCCCATAGAGTTGATTTTAGCTGGAACCCCTAAGCGAATCGCTTGAAGCAGCGTATCCGTTGCACCCTTAGCATGGACAAGGGGAGCAACTGGGTCTGTGCTTTGTGAGAAAAGGGGTCTTTCGCGGAATTTGTCTTCTCCACCAGAAACCAGATACCCCATCTTGGCGACTGCACGCATGTTTTCCGGACGATTCATCCCGATATATGCGTGCTTTGTCGAAAAGTTATAGAAGGATTCCGCGATATGCACTTGTGCAACATCCGGATCAACTTCCGAAGGGCCTAAAGCTCTTTCAAAGACAATAATTTGATCCATCGCTTCACAAAAACGTGTAACATCATCAACGTCTTTTTTGAAAGGCTTTCTAAGTTTACGAGTATATGGGTCGATCATGCGAATGGCTTCCCCAAAGTTAACAAATCCGGTTCGATTCCCTTCATTAAGCCAGTCATTTTCCCGTTTTCTACCACAGGCTCTAAACGTCTTAGGAATCGAACGAATCGCATCCTCCACCAAGAACGCAGGGATTTTTACAATATTCGTAGTCCTATCAAGAGTACATCCAGCACTATAGAAAATTTCGCGTGCCTCTTCACTTTCGACTTTTACCCCGACATCCCATAGAAGGTCCAAGGTTGCTAAATGGACATCATACAGATCATCGCTGGTAAACATATTCAGCCCAATTCCATCCATTCGAGCAGAACCGGCATGTATACCTCTGAATGTCAATAAACTCACCTCCATATATTTTAAAAGGAATATAAGATAGGTACAATAAGTGGTATATCTGAAACATTTTTGTGTGAGCAAATCACCCCCCTTAATATCCTATCATGCCTAGAATCGAATTATTTAGAGGCCAGGAGTCTCTTGCAAAGTTCTACAGCTGAGCCAGCATCAGGGGCATATCCGTCTGCACCTATCGTGTCCGCATACTCTTGAGAAACTGGCGCACCGCCGATAATCACTTTGACTTTACCTCTAAGATCTTCATCTTCTAACATTTCAATAACGTCTTGCATAGCAGGCATGGTTGTGGTTAGAAGAGCAGATAAAGCGACAATATCAGGTTCATGTTCAATAATGGCATCAATAAAGTCTTCAGTAGGTACATCAACACCCATATTAATGACTTCAAGTCCGCCACTTTCAATCAACATACCGACCAAATTCTTACCAATGTCATGAAGATCTCCTTTTACTGTACCTAGAAGAATTTTGCCTTTACTTTTTTGGTCAGCAGCCGAAATTAACGGTTTCACAAGCTCTAGCCCACCACTCATGCTTTTCGCAGCCATGAGTACCTCAGGAACATACATTTCCCCAGCCTTAAAACGAACACCCACAACGTTCATGCCAGCAATTAATCCCTCGTTAACAATTTCCAGTGGATTGTTTCCTGCTGCAATTAGGCTCTTAACTTGATCCAATACCTGATCCTTCTGTCCCTCAATAACACTTTTTGCAAGCTCCTCATAGTTAGCCATTTTTAAATTTCCTCCTCTTCTTTAATTATTCATAATAACCAAGCTCTGAGTTAGCCCATTTACCTTTCTACCTTTAACTGTCTAGGCAATGGTCTTAATAATAAAGCTCGTCTTTCCAACCCAAGGGTAAGAACAAGCATTATCAATGAGTTAAAATCTATCTCAACACTGTTCACTTTCCTGATCAGTAAAGTGAACAGATTAATTACAAGCGAGAACCGTAGTTTTGATTCACAAACGTTGATGAGTATTTTTCCAATTTCCAGTTTGGAATTTTGCAAGTACCACAGGCCTTAAAAAATAATTTATTTCTTAGACAACGTGCAGCTCGGCTATTTCTAGAATTGTATATCTGAAATGTTTCATTACAATGAGTTATAATTTCGGCGCGGTTTCCTCGAATCGTCATACTCTTAATGCCATGTAATGTTCCACTTTTTGCTGGCCATAATTTAAGTTTTTCAACAAATTTGAAAAAATCCACGTTTTTTCGATAATAACGTTTTTTCGAAGTATCTGTCATCTAGCCCAACTCCAATCCATCCTGCAGTACCAACGATTCCTACAAGACCTCCAGCAACATGGTTGCCACCCCAATTTGTAACGGATCATGAAGCAATCGATCAGTCAGTAATTGCTTAACCTCTAACTCTGGCACTCCTAAGGGAATACCTGGTGCCGCAATCCTTGTAGCTTGAGATATATGCCTTAGCTGTATAACGTTTTCCGCTGGACAAGCATCAACAAAAATCTGATGTCCAGTTAAGGCGCTCTCCAAATTAGTCTCAACCTGAACGTTATAGCCCAATTCTTCGATAGCCCCTTTCAAACGTTGACTAGCGGATATATTGACATCAAATACAGTGACTTGCGCTCCATAACGTACAAGGGCTAAAGCCGCGCTATTTCCCACTGGACCGGCTCCAAGGAGCAAGACATTCTTTCCGTTAAGTCCCTGACACATGCGCTCCAGACCTGCAACATATCCTTTGCCAGTCGCTTCTCCATTATCTGAAACCTTACCTGTTCTGATATTAATAGCCACAAATCGATCATCATCAGCCATAAACAAGATTTCCGCCCCTAGTTGAATGGCTTCTGCCACACCACCAGCATCGCTGATTTTCGTGATAACTGTCCTAGATCCAAGATAACTAATGATACTGGCGACGGATTCGACAAACCCTTCGATAATCCCCTCGCCACAGGTCATAGGGATTACTGCCACCAGCGGATTCCGGTTGACGAGGTAATCAATCTCCTTGCCAGAAGCTTGGGCTGCTAGCTCCCTTAAAGAGCATCCTGTCATTCTCAAGAGGTCCTCATTATAACCCACTAACGTTGTAGCTATTGGTTCAACATCGTTTTCCTTTAGTCGTGTCAATATAGTTCAACTCCCTGAAGCGCTTTTAATAAACTTAAGATTCTCTTCATAGACTGGAAAACAGTCAATATAATTTCGGATACCCCATTCTTTACAGATTGCTTGAATAACTGCGCTCCGCTTATCCCAGGCCTCTCTCAGGTCTTCCCCTGTGATAATTAAGGTTGCTACCCACTCCGTTTTACCGGGCGAATAATTAGTGATTGCTTCAACCGTTCCAAAAAAGTCTGAATAAAGATAGAGCGGACCAACTTCCGACATAATATGTTCACCAGAAACTTCAAGATAGTCGGTTCCTACTTTAATATGTTCCAGTATTGCGCCGCGTTTCTCGATAATCTCAAACTCTTGCCATGGCCGATTAAGCACAAACGCTTGACCTAGAATTTCTAACATATTAATACCCGTGGCATGATAAACTGCAATCGGAGTTTGACTCGGAAGCCGGGCATCAATTTCAAGGACTTTTAAGTGCCCTCGATGTAGAATTGTCTCTACATCCATGATTCCATTCAAATTCAAGCTCTTGGCCAAACCTAATCCGATTTGCTCAAACTCAGCTCTTAGTTGATCCGATAAAGTCACAGAACCGACAACTCGTTTGCAATCATAGACTTGATCCATATACAATTCTGTGATTTGTAAGACTTTATAGACTCCGGAAAAGCCGATAATCTCCAGTGAATAGGACGGGCCTTCCAAGTATTCCTCAATGACCCAATCCTTCATACCTTTTTCAAACAGGTGATGAAATTCTTGACTGCTCTTTAGCTTTACGACCCCTTCACTCCCACTGGCCTCTGAAGGTTTTACAATGAGCGGAAAACCACACTCTGGCCATGGAATCGGTGCGGGTATCTCTAAGCGGGCAAACAATTGATTGGACTTAATTTTCGAAGATGAAATCGTATATGCTTTCTCGTCGAACATCAAGGGCACATTGGCATAGTTAGCACTTCTCACGAGGCTGTCTAAAGCCACTTGATTCTCTAAAGCTGGAATAATTAGATCGATGCCTTTAAGGAAAGGTATCCACTCTACGACTTTTGTGACATCGATAGCATAAAATTGGTCACAAAGCTCGGCCGCCGGAACCCATGCATCTTTATCCACTAGGATAACTTCCCATCCAGCCTTCTTTGCTAGATAGACTGCCTCGACTCCTTGAAGCTTACCTCCAACAACAACAACCCGCATAATAATGCTCCTCCTCGAAGAACTTATGAACGACTTTTTCGATTCAAGACCCACTCGGCATATTCATCCTTACTTGCCGCAACCAGTCCGTGCTGGGCTAGTACTGGAGTAATTCGGCTGATCGTACGGTTTCCATCTTCAATGTCCAGCGAATGATTGGACACTCCTGCCAAGCCAGAATGTGGAGGAATGACCGAGGTTACAACATTCGCACCGGCGTTGAGGCGATCCGCTAATCCCTTAAGTCCATCAACATCTAAAGAGGCTGGAATCAAACGATCCGGAAAGACTAAACGCATGATAGCGATAATCAGCAACTCTCTATGCGGAGATACTGAAGCAAATTGGTGCATAGGAGTGCCCTTCTGCGGAACAAAACTCATAACTCGAACCTGATCCGCTCCTAAATCTCTCATTGCCTCGAGCGAATTGACCAAGTCATCGTCCGTATCCCCCACCCCTGTTAATAACCCTTCTTCAATAAGGAATCCTAAGTTGTGGGCTAACTTCTTGCGTTCCATCCGTTCAGTATAGCTTTGTCCAAGTCTGAGTTTATGATATAAATCAGGGTTATGAGTTTCTTGATAGGTAGCATACCAATCTACGCCAGCCTCCCTAAACTCTCGTAGTACCTCCTCTGGGACAACACCTGCTGAGATCATAATCGGAATTTCCGTACTTTTTTTGATCAGTTCTACAGTTCTTATCAAACGTTCAAAGCCCGACTCTCGGTTATCAAAATAATAGGGATCTTCTCCCATCGTCAAATCCACTACGTGGACCCCCGATTTCACGAGACTCAAAGCTGTTTCCATAATTTCTAAATCCGTTTTACGATATCGTTTTAAGGAGTGATTTGATTTGCGGTACAGACAAAAAGCGCACTCATTACGACAATAAGTAGAGAAGTATACAAATCCGTAAATAAAGATTTTATTCGCAAAGTAGCGAGTACGAGCCTGTCGGGCAGCGTTAAACACCTTAGCAAGATCACTTTCTTCCGACAACGTCAGTAAAAACAAAAGTTCCTCTCTGCTCAAAATAGTCTCTTGTAATGCTTTTTCCAACACTATATCTAACTTAGCGGTTTTAGAATCCATCATCAAATCACCTTCTCTTTGTTCAAATTTTTAGCCAGTCGTAGGACTGAATGAGTTCACTAGTCTTTAGTGATGCAAATTCTATGCCAAGACCTAAATACTTAACCCTTTGCATGAGATTCTCTTCCACGATCCCGGAAACCCTCATACACTAAGGATATCATCAAAATCTTACTCACTCCATCTCAAACGGTCTATAATTTAAATTCCAGATCCATATGAAAATGCGAACTTGTTCAAGTCCATCAACACTTTCATAAGTCATTATTAACTCACTTAAGTAATGGTATACTCATGATCATTGGCCGTGTTGAAGATCTGATGGAAAAAGAAAAGGTCCAGTGTCAAACACTGAACCCTTTCTTGACGAGATGTTTAAGGTTTAAGATGTAGAGAATGTGAGTAGATACTTATCATTAAACAAGATCCCAGTAAGTTTGAATCTTATTGATTCGCTTTAATAGACCGATCTAAACTACCGTTATGAATTAGGGCATACGCGCGATTATATCGATTCAAGCCATACGGCCAATACTCATCTCTCGATTTACCCATAGCAATTTTGAAGCACTGCCCAGTAAGCCCACAAGGCGTCACATAAAAATTTATTAATGATCAGTGAGCCAAATTGTTTCTCGGTTAAATCCCCACCAAAATACTCCTTTAGGAAAAAGCGTTCTTGTTCGTCTGTGAGTTCAGCTTCAATGGCAAGGGCTCCTAAGTCGAACAATGGATCATTCATTCCACCATATTCCCAATCAATCAGGTAAAAGTTTTTCTGATCATCCAGCCAGTTTTCACAGAGTGGATCATTATGACAAGGGGCAAGAGGAGGAGGATTATTTTTAAACAACACTCTGATCTCCTCAATCTTTTCTTGCATCGTTTCAGCACCTGGATAAAATTCAAAGTTTTTGTCTGCCAATAATTGAATATAAGTTTCAATTTCTTGCAAAGGATTAAAGTCCGAGATAAATTCTTTTTTAGAATCATGATATTTTCTAAAAACATGGGCAGCCATACTGAGATATCGTGCTTCCTCTTTAAAATCCTTAATGTGTAAAGTTTTGCAATCATCGATATACTTACAGACTTGATTTCCGGTTGTTTCGTCATAATAAATAATAGGGGCACTAATTCCGATATCAGCCATGACCTGTGCATTATGCTTTTCAGCGGGACGATTTAAGTATTCCATGGTTCCTGCGCCAGCGAGCCTTACTGCATAGGTAATATCGTTAATGGTCACTTTATAGTTACTATTCGTTAACCCTCCGGGTAAAATTTCGATCACACTGATCCTTGAGTTATCAAAAAACGGGATTTCACTAATCATTTTATAAACCCGACCAATATGCTCCATTGATATGGAGGGTTCGATCATAACAGATTCTTGCATAAACTATTAATCCTCCTACTCAAGTTCAAATTCTCTCTAATTTCAAAAGAAATCCTATCGTCTGATCTTTTATGGTACCTTCTGGATATCACTAAATATTTAAGCGAACACCATTAAGATAGGTAAGGCTTCTACCCATACTCTGTACGTTTTGGGAACCTTCCTTAATCATAAGTAAACGCTCTAAACCAAATCCGATCCCTACCCATGGATCAATAATCCCCCACTGATCGTCAAGTGGGTGGGGACCCATAGCACTTGAACCAAGCTCAATCCCTTTAACGACATCCAATGTATCTCCATAAACAACGGAGGTGGTTAATTCCATCTCATAATCAGCAATACCGACAGTTTCCATAACCAGAGAGGCAAGTTCTTCCAACCGTTGATGTCTCTGATCTTCTGGTAAACCCAGTTCAGTTAGGTTCAACATCGTAAACTCGTTTAGATGTAAAGAGCCCTTAGACTCTTTCCTGTAGCAAGTACCAATCTCAAAAATGCGTATTGGTTTTTCCCATAACCGCAATAAGTCTTTCCAGAGTGTATATAAATTAGGCGCCAGCATAGGACGTAAACACCGCTTAGAATCAAGCCAGAATACTTGGGAAAAGAGGGGATGATCGTCAGAGACTGACATTTTTGCTAAAGACGTTTTTGAGATTATCGTAGGCGTGACCACCTGAACAAATCCTTGCTGAGTTAAAGCTTCAACGAGTTGCTGTTCAAGAACACTTAAAGAAGGTCGTCTCTTAATATCCCGTAACTCCATTAAACGCCGCTTTCCCTCTACTACCAGACTATGTTCTTGTTCTTGGAAAGCTCGATCGCGCGCTTGTTGAGACTCGAAACACATCTCTCGTTGGGCCTCGCTAGCGTTAAGTTCTTGTAATCGCTGTTTTTGGATCGGCGTCCATATGATGCCCACTAATGTTTACCCCCTGACTTTTTGGCGAGGAGTACGGGAGTTTCACCCGTCTACGCGGATTTAGAGTCCACGCGATCAATCCGATCTACCCCCCATGTGTGAAAATTCAAAGTAGCTACGACTTAAATATTATGCAAATTCGATGCCAAAATTAAGCATAGACATTTCACATTTAGCTTGTCCCTTGTCACATCTGACAATTGCCATTCTAAAATACTCCATTAGAAGCATTTTCTCAAGAAATTTTGGAGTGTAAACTATCCTAGTTTGTTCAGATTTATAGAAGATATCACATTCCCTTTGATTAACTTATCCTAGTCTGCTTCAAAACTTCAAGTCACGTTAGACTTTTGGTTGTCATTTATGACTCATAATATACCTTGATAAGTCAGGTTCCTTTAGTCAATCAACGATTCATTTCTTTCTTGTAATATGATATACCTCTAGAACTGAAATGACCCAAACAGCGATTCCTCCCGAATATCTGCCAATCAGCGAGATTTCAGATGTTGTTAAGCGAAAGGTAATATAGGCAAAGATACACATCCAAAACAACATCACTAAACCACGCATAGGTCTTGATAAAAAGAGATAGCCTGAACCAGGAATAATCATAGCAGCTAAGACTGGAATTTGTTGTGGCCAATTTACTCCTCTCTTTTTCATCCTATTAGTACCCTCGAGGTCTAGGCCAGCGACTAGCTCCTGCTTGGAGAAATGCCTTTGTGTCTACAAATTTATAGCGATGTAAAGTGAACCACAGTGAGGCTAAAAAGTAAAATAATAAACCAGCTAAGACATTAACCCAATAGCCGAAATACATCCCACCTAGTGTCGTTAGAGTTAATACCAGTAAGATAAGGGCCGGAATTGGATGCCAAGGAGCGACATACCCACGTTCGATTGTACCCATTGGATACATTTTTCGGAATTTAAACATCATGTAGCCCATAAATAAATAAACCAGTAAGGCCGAAAGAATCGAAAAGGTAATGACTTGATCGAGTAAGCCTGTATAACCAAACGCAAGGGAAATAGGAAGCAAAAAAAGAATTGCCCGATATGGGGTCTTATA
>NZ_JYNH01000118.1 GCF_000960765.1 Desulfosporosinus sp. I2
GGTGGATTGTATTGCAATTTTCCATAGGAGTAGAGTATGCATTACATTGTTTATTATATATGGTAGATATTCCATCAGGAAAGGCTGTTGGAATTAAAGATTTAGCGACATTTCAGGGAGTTTCAGAAACTTATTTATCAAAAGTATATACAAAATTAAGGAAAGCCGGGATTGTGAAGTCAATTCCAGGTGTTAATGGGGGATATGAGTTAGCACGTATTCCAGAAAGCATAACCTTTTGGAATATAGTTGAAGCAGTAGAAGGGACGACTCCATTATTTCAATGTGCAGAGATTAGACAAAATGAGCTATTGTTAGACAAAAATAATTTACCTGATTCATATACAAAATGTCCTTGCTTGATAAAAGTTGTAATGGTAGAAGCAGAAGACCAGATGAGACAGTATTTGAACAATAAGACTTTAGGATGGCTTCATGAACAAGTTAGTAACAAGATTCCTGAAGAGCATGGAAAAGCAACGATTGAATGGTTCAATAATACTAAATCGCGATAAAATTTGAGAAGCATAAAATTGCCACATCAGATTTCTCCAAAACAATTGTTTAATATGCGTGTCTTTGAATTGTCGAGACGAACATTCAAATTACGGAGAACAGCACTATAAATTGGTGTGGCTTTTTTGTAGGTATTAAAACTTAATTACAAATTAATGCTCGGGCAAGGAAATCACGCCCGGTCGCCCCTTGCCTACGGCGTCTGCTCGGGCAAGGGTTCTCCCGTCCGGTCAGCCTTCCAGTATGCAGGAAGTCGGCGTTTTTATTTGTCTGTGATTCAAAATATTTTCAATAATGAAGTTGTGGCTTATCATTTAAGTAACGAGTCGGGTCAGCCTTCCATGGCTGGCCCTTTTGTGTACAGGTAGTTCTATACACCTTTTCATAAGAAATTCGCAACTTTTTCATGAGTTTGTCGTATCCGACCTGTAAACTAAATACATAGAATTTATTCTACTTAGCGATATCGAGTTATGGTCCTGAGGGAAAACTTCAACTTCTAATTTTCCAAAATCGCAATAAATTACGGAGGGTCGCATATGAAAAAAAGCGAAGCAGTTCAGGAAATAAAAAAGGGTAAGGGTATCATTAAAGGAATTGGTTCAGTATTGTTGGCGGTTATAGCTTCTTCTCACCACTGGGTTCATACCCTTTTGCTTGCTTTGGGTCTAACGACTTTAAGCTCAAGTCTCATATCATTGTCTCCCCCTACAAAGATTATCTTTTTACTGGTTTCCCTGGTTGTTTCAGCGTGGTTCATTCATATTGCTAAACGCAAGTGGAGTTATGATCGCCCTTCTGCATGGGTATATCTTATATCTTCAATAATCTCGATTGTTCTGGTGATCACGGCCTTGCCGCAAGCAATCTCTGACGTTTTACCTCCATCTCAGCAACAGCAGCTGCCACAAGATCATAATATTCATCATTAGTTGTATCATTTAGAGGACATTCGTTTCTACTCGTGACATTGTTAGGGGCTATGATATTTCAAGAGCCTTTCACTTCAAACTTTTGTGTGTGAAGTGAAAGGCTCTTGTTTTTGAAGTTTAACGCATCATATCATGTTTTCCAGAGTTACTTGAGCTACCTGAGTTATCTTGCATGGGTATAGGGACAGAGGGCGCACTGCTCTTTTGGTGGTTGTCAGGCATTATGGTACTGGGTAAGGTGTTCGTCATATTTGGGGAGCTCTGGCTTGGAGTTGAACCTGATTCGGGGGAATTAGTGGAGGGCATACTTTCACCCGTCATCGGAGATCCTGTTGAGTTGGGCATCTCTTGGTGTATTTCGCTTTGAGGAGTTATAGTCATACTTTCTTGCGGGAAAAGTGAGTTTAAAGTAGTGTTTGCCTCGGTCAGCATATGGAGGGTGTCGTTGGAGCTAGAACCATTAGAATTTTCAACTAATCCCATTTCCAGCAAACGCTTATATACTTGATAATGATTTACACTCATACCTAGGCTTTGAGCTGTTTTTTGAGTAGTTTCATCTGTCTTGCTAACGATTATGTCGGCAGAGATGTTTTTTTCAAGCATATGGAGCCTGATAGAGTCACGAAGCTTCGCTTGATCAACGATATCTATCTGACGGTTGTCCATGGGTATTATGCTTGTCATGACCAGATTTTTGCTTTGTTTCAATAGTCCCTGAGTATTCGCTTGATCGATCATCAGGTCTACAGCCGTATAGATGTCTTTGCCTTGAAGTTGTAGATTAGATGGTGAAGCTGGGATTCCTTGAGCTAAATCGATCACTTTGATAACTTTGGCATCACGGTTAACGAAGAGTTCTTTACTATTGTTAATATCCATCACGACGGCTGCCACAGCGGTATTTGCGCCTGAGACAATGTTAAATACACCAAGACCCAAAGCGAGAATCAGGATTGCAGCAATAGAACCCAATTTGAGGAATCTTTGACTTAACGGTTTACGCCCAGGCAGATCCACTTCAATAACTTGTCCGAGTACGGGAGTGGCCTTCGGTGTTTTAATTTCCATATAGTCACCATGGTCAGTGTAAAGGATGGTGACCTTATTGGTGGTCTTCATGACGATGCCTTTCGCCTTATTCATTACGCTAACCCCTCTCTCTACGTTATCGAGTCTATCTGTGTGAAACTTTTTAAAGACCTGAATTCTGGATCGGATAGGATTAAAACCGTGGCAACCAGATATTTTCTCCCTCTTTCAAGAACCTTGCGCTTTATTCCGGTAAGGAGTTCCAACTCTTTGAGAGGCAAGCATTTATTCTTTGTTAGGTATTGTAATAAATCGGGTCGAGCACAAAGTTCATGGGCCACTCTATAGAGAGTTGCTTTACTGTCTCGATGCTTGGGGGAAACTTGGACTAAATCTTCTAAAGTAATTCCATATTCGATCAGTACAAGAACAAAGCTTTTAACCGTCTCGGCAAAATCATAGTTTTGTTTTTCCTTTTTATACATTCCCAAAGACGCTTCTGAATCATAATCGTAAAGAGCGTCGTTGTCAGACTCCGTAGGGGTAAGCGAGAGTAATTGATGTTTAGACTCTTTGCGAAAGTAATCGATTAATCGTCGTGTCATGACTGTTTTGGCAAAACCGTAGAACGAGGCACCGTCGCTAGGCTCATATTTATCAATTGCTTCATTAAAAGCGACTAAGGCTATACTAAGTTCGTCGTCATGTCCCCAGGTGAGATAGTGCTTACATAGATTAGAGCTGATTTTTAGTATAAATGGTTTGTGATTTTCAATGAACGCTTCTCTAACAAGTTCATTTCCATTTTTGGCTAGTTGCAAAGTTTGCTGAATCGATAATTTTTGCACTTCAACCCCTCCACCTAGTAGATAGTTTCGAAAAAAGATCAAGATTTAAGGGGGTACCCTTGTAAATTAGATTTAAAAAAAGAAATTCTGAACCTACCCCTCGATAATCAAAAGGGTGTACGAATACTTTGATGACTGCAGGAGGTGAGCATCACACAGAAAACTGAAACCGGCTCTTCATTAAATTGGATCTTAAACATTACTTAAACTCATTTATGAAAGGATTGGATTGGATTATGAAAAAGAGAGTATTAATGGTGACATTATCAATGGCTTTAGTGGTTGGAGTAGCAGGGATTGTGAACGCGGCAACCATAGGGAGCAATACCACAGACATACCGTCTCAGGCTCCCAACGCATCAGCTTATGTGAACCACAACAATGTATCAGGCATGGGAGCTGTGCAGGGAACAACCCCTCAGCTTAATCAAACACTGCCCGCTCAGACGACTCAGACACAACCTTCTCAGCCTGATCAAACATCCCCTTCCCCAGATATCAACACTCCAATAAAGAGTTCCAATGCATCCATGAATCATCAGATCCAGAACATGCCCGTAAATACTCAAATGCAGGCGATGCCTATGAGTGCTCCTATGAATGGACCAATGAGTAATTCACAACACCAGCAAGGAATGAGTGGAACACTCAGACCTAATCAGGCGAACGCTTCGAGCGCCACTCAACAATCAGGCCAAAAATCAAGTGGCAACACAATGATGGGATCCACGGGAAGAATGGGTAAGTAGGTTTAGCTTTTAGCTCAAGGTACCATATTGTTGTGAATTTACCGTGAATAGCTTTTCCCATTCTTACTAGGGTATCCAGAGTAGAAATGAGGAACAAATGCTTAGATTTAGCATGAATAAAGAGGCAAAAGTGGCTGAGGATCAAATCCTCAGCCACTTTTGCCTCTTTAAGAAACTGTACTATGAATTCAGTTCTTGCCCGACGTTACTTAATGTGGCAGTGTAAAGACCATTCACAGGGAGAAATCGTCATGATGGTGGTTGGGGTAACATGATGGGCGGATGGGGATACGGTGGATATGGAAACGGCGGTGATGAGCTCGGGGTGTAGTTTTCCGATTCTGAAATGCGGCATTATAGTTTTAGAGCCAATTATGGTTTATTTTTTTAGTGGGAAATATAGGGTAGATCCCTATACTATATGGGAAGGGTGGTGAGTAGATGAACGAACCGGTTCAAGCAATTTCTTGTGATTTCCAAGATATTACAGGAAAAAGCACACTCAGAAGTCATCATGAAGAAAAGACTATCCAACAGCTTATTGCTCGGATGAACCGGATCGAGGGTCAAATTCGAGGCATTAAAGGTATGATCGAGCGTCGAGTGTATTGTGATGACGTCTTAAATCAGATCTCCTCCGCCCAGTCTGCCCTCGACGGGGTATCCAAGTTACTTCTGGAAAAGCACATGAAATCATGCGTGAGGGAACGGTTAGAAACCGGTGACATAGAGGTAGTGGACGAAGTCTTAAAAACGGTTTTCCGCATGATGAGATAATCTCCTGAAAATAATAAACATCGAAAGGGAATCTGAAACAGATTATCGAGTGGAGGTAAACGTTATGAGTGAAACGATGAGAAGCGACAAATTGGCACAGGTAAGTTTGCCGATAGAGGGTATGACTTGTGCCGCTTGTGTAGCGAAAGTGGAAAAAGCCCTGAAAAACATGGCCGGCGTACAGGAAGTTCATGTCAATTTGCTTTCGGGCAAGGCGGCTGTGGCCTATGCCAGTGATCAGGCCGGAGTCCCCCAGATGGTAAAAATGATTCAAGACCTCGGTTACGAGGTGCCTGAGGAGGAAGTCCTGCTCACTGTACGCGGTATGAGTTGTGCGGCTTGCGTCGCTAAAGTCGAGAAGGCCTTGAAGGGAATGCCGGGCGTAACCTCTGTTGTCGTTAATTTACCAGCTGAGTCGGCCAAGGTAAAATTTTACCCCGGAGCCGTGGATAAAACCCGCATCAAAAAAGAGATCAATGCTATGGGTTATGAGGCTAGCGAAAAGGTGACTGGTCAAGAAGCATTAGACCGAGAGAAAGAGGCGCGGCAGAAGGAACTCCTCTTCCAAACCCGCAATATGTGGATTGCCTGGCCCTTGGCTAGTTTGGTGATGATTGGCATGTTCCGAGACATGTGGATTTTGCCTTACTTTGTTCCGAAAATTTTAGGTAATGTCTATGTTCTTTGGGCCTTGACCACGCCGATAGCCTTTATTCCCGGCTGGCAGTTTTTTAAACACAGTTGGAACGGACTAAAACGTGGCGCGACTGATATGAATCTACTCTACGCGACCGGGATTGGTGCCGCCTATATCATTGCGACAATCAATACCTTTTGGCCTGATGCTGGTTTTGGGGGCCGGGGAGCCACCTTTTTCGAGTCAGCCGCTTTGCTTACAGCTTTCATTGTCTTAGGTCGCTTTCTGGAAGCGATCACCCGGGGGCGGACTTCGGAATCCATTCGTAAGCTGATGAGCTTACAGGCCAAAACAGCGCGGGTTATCCGCAAGGGTGAAGAAGTGGAGATTGCCGCCGATGAGGTGGAGATTGGGGATATCGTAGTTGTGCGGCCTGGGGAAAGCATTCCCGTAGATGGCGAAGTGACCGAAGGCTATTCAGCAGTCGATGAAGCGATGATCACTGGGGAAAGCATGCCAGTGGAAAAACGTGCTGGTTCCCAGGTGACGGGTGCTACCATGAATAAGACGGGTTCCTTTAAATTCAAGGCAACAAGGGTTGGCAGCGAAACCGCTCTGGCCCAAATTATCAAAATGGTGGAAGATGCCCAGGCTACCAAGGCACCCATCCAAAAATTGGCCGATTTTGTGGCCGGCCATTTCATCGCTGGGGTGCATGTCCTCGCTTTGATTGTCTTTTTCTTCTGGTTCTTTTTCGGTTACGGTGCTTTCTTTTCGCCGACGAGCCAGTTTATTCTCTCACCCTATAGCTTGGCGGAAGTCGGAGTCTTTGGTTTCGCCCTTCTCTTGTCAGTGACGACCTTGATCATTTCTTGCCCGTGCGCTCTCGGTTTGGCTACCCCTAGTGCAATTATGGCCGGTACGGGTAAAGGTGCGGAGAACGGCATCCTGTTCAAAGGGGCCGATGCTGTGGAAGCTAGCAGCAAGATTAATGCGGTTATTTTCGATAAGACCGGGACCCTGACCATAGGAGAACCCTCCGTGACAGACGTGCATGTAACTGCGGGCTTTGACAGGAATGATGTTCTCAGGCTGGCAGCGATCACTGAAAAGTCGTCTGAGCACCCCCTGGGTGAAGCTATCGTACGAGGGGCCAAAGAGGAAGGACTGTCTGTTGGAGATACGGATGATTTTGAGGCTATACCCGGACATGGTGTGCGGGCTACCTATCAAGGACAGACGATCCTGTTAGGAAACCGCCGTTTGATGCAGCAACAAAACATTGATATCGGAAACTTGAGTAAAAAAATGGAGCAGCTTGAGGGAGAGGGTAAGACTGCTATGTTGATGGCTGTCGATAGTAAAGCGGCAGGGATCATCGCAGTGGCTGACACCTTGAAAGAAAACGCCAAAGCGGCTGTGGAGCGCTTGCAGCAGATGGGAGTGCAAGTGGCGATGATAACTGGAGACAACCAGCGGACGGCGGAGGCCATAGCCCGGCAAGTGGGGATTAAAACAGTACTGGCAGAAGTGCTGCCCCAAGATAAAGCAGCCGAAGTGATCAAGCTGCAGGAGAAGGGTCTGAAGGTAGCCATGGTTGGGGATGGGATTAACGATGCTCCAGCCTTAGCTCAAGCCGACGTGGGAATTGCCATTGGGTCTGGTACAGACGTTGCCAAAGAAACCGGCGACATAATACTCATCAAGGACGATATTCGTGATGTGGTAGGAGCCATTGAAATCGGGCGGGCTACCATGCGCAAGATCAAACAGAACTTGGTATGGGCATTTGTATACAATATTACTGGGATTCCCTTGGCTGCCGGTATCCTGTATCCATTCACAGGGCTTCTAGTTAGTCCGGAACTGGCTTCCTTCTTTATGGCTATGAGTTCTCTATCCGTAACCATGAACACACTGCTCTTAAAACGCTTCCAACCCTATTTTCGGAAAGAACAGGAAAAGGCAGGCATGCACCCGGTGCCTCAACCACAAACAGCACGCTAAGGAGGAGGTCTTACTATGAATGAGTTAGAATTAAAAGCCGCCAGGCAGGCTTCAGTGTTTTATATTGCAATCTCGTTGGTAATAACCCTTATTTTTCTGGCTATAACCTTGGTGGACGGAAATATCTATACTGCAGTGGCCCGGATCGGCGGCATGATTTGGGTTTTCATCCTGAGTATGATTGTCTCCATGCCGATCGTCATTCCGGCGGTGAAGAAAAAGATCATGGGTTAAAAACCACGAGAGAGGAGGTTTACATTGATTTCAACCAAGTATTACAAAAACGTTAATATTTATTCAAAGGATTTCAAACTAATAGTCTATTATTTAAATATGGCAACCAAAGTGGGGTGAGAGAGCATGATTATTAATTACGTCAAAATTATTGATCGGTTGGAACGGGTGCGCAAAGTCTTAGCTTTGTCTATTCTGGCGCTGGTGGTGGTCACGGTGGTGTTTTATCTTAAGGCCGATGTTTTGGTGCAGTTGTTAACTAAACCCCTGGGCCAACGGGAACTGGTTTTTCTCAGCCCTGCGGAAGGGTTTATGGCCAAAATTAAGGTGGCGTTTTTCAGTGCCTTTATCGTGTGCTTGCCTTTAATCCTCTGGCAATCCATCCGGCTTGTAACTCCTTTACTCAGCCTTGCTCAAAGGAGAATAATTTATTGGGTAATCCCTGTTGCCACACTTCTCTTTGCAGCGGGTGTTTCGTTCGGTTATATGGTCATCATTCCCATGACATTAAAGTTTTTACTGAACACTGGTCAACAGTATATGGTGGCGACCTTATCAGCCATTCTCTACTTTTCCTTTGTATTCATGCTTGTTATAGTGATGGGGGCCGTCTTTGAATTACCTTTAATCATGGGCGTTCTAGCTTCAGTGGGAATCATCAGTTCCAAAACATTGAAAGAAAAACGGAAAGTGGCATTCCTGGCGATTGTCATAGTTACCGCTGTACTCACTCCGACACCGGATGCTTTCACATTAGTTGCGGCCAGTCTTCCAGTACTCGGTTTATACGAATTGGGAATTTTGCTGATTGCTAGCTATGAAAAAGTTTCCGCCAGAAAAAAACAATCGTTTGTACAGGGGGTATGACTACGCCTAGTCTAGGTTTTCCGGAAATAGTGGTTTCTTAGGGATTGTTCTGATCATTTTTGGGCTAGGTAAATCACCTAATGTGGGTCGTTCGGTTGGTAAAGCTCTGCGGGAATTCAAATTGGCTAAGGACCTACGGTCTATGTGCTGCTTTGCAGTGCATAGACTTACTTGTGTTATAAACCTTGTGCAAGCTAACATTATGGACATGGTCAACAAGTCTGAAGATCTGGAGAAGATTTTAAACCTCTCAGTGCACGGTTAAAGATTGCGGGTGAACTTGCGAATCTTAACCAAAAAAATTGAGAAGGCTAAACTAGAGTGTAAAAGCCTGGTGATGCGCCAAAACGTCGGGTTGGAAACGATGGAAAAAGCCAATAAAGCAGTACTTAGTCTTTCTGCGCACGACCCAATAGCAGAATTTGGTCAGATGAAGTAAGATTTTTTTGATGAAATGGGGTGTGAGGATGAAGTTAAGCAGCATTGGAACAAAGCTTTGGATATGGATAAGCATCCTCACATTAATCGTCATCGGGGTAGTTGGGATCGTTCATACGAGTATTATGGATAAAATGTACTACGAAGTACAGTCCAGACAATTAACTTCATTAACTATAAGGGTGGCTAACATTGCTCGCACTGAAAATGAGGTCAACTCCAGGATAAGCTGGCTCAACTGGAGAGATTAGATCAAACGCGTAGGGAGTTTGTTTCTAATCTCTCCCATGAGATGAAAACTCCGTTAAATATTATCCTGGCCTTTACAGAAGCCTTACAGGATGACCTTGCTGTTGATGAAAATGAGAAAAAAACCTATTTAAATAATATTTTTGAGGAAACTGCACGTCTCAAACGCCTGATCACAGATGTCTTAGATTTAGAGAAAATGGAGGAAGGATATGAAGATTTTAAGGTGGATTATGTTGACTTAAAATTAGTCGCTTCTTTCGTGCAAGGCAATTTTAGTACCCTTGTTGATGAAAAAGAAGTTAAGTTGGCATTTCACATAAGCAGAAAAACCCCATTCGTTTGGGGAGATGAAGATAAAATTAAGCAAGTGTTTATCAATCTTGTGGATAACGCGGTTCGCCATACTCCTAGAGGGGGAGAAATTGTAATTACCATAGCGTACAAGGCGGATGACGTGCTGATTGAAATTAAAGATTCAGGTATAGGGATTGCATCTGAGGATTTACCGATGATTTGGGAGAGGTTTTATAAAGGAGACAAATCCAGAAGCAGAACGCAGGGTGGGACTGGACTGGGATTAGCCATTGTCAAGAGAATTATTGAAACCCATGGGGGCCATATCAGCGTTTGGAGTAAACTCGGAGAAGGAACAACATTTAGGATTATCTTACCAACGGAAAAGAAGATGCTTGGAGGGGCACCATTATGAACTACCTACGAGTCTTGGTTGCAGATGATGAGGAAAAAATCCGTCAAGCAATTGGTATATATCTAAGAAAAGAAGGTTTTACAATCGGTGAAGCTGTAGATGGCGAAGAAACACTGAGAAAGTTCTGCTCTGAACCTTGGGATATCATTATCCTCGATGTAATGATGCCAGGAATAGACGGTCCTCGTCATCATGCGAAGAGTAAGCATTGTGGTTCAGGCATCATGGAAAATTGGTATTTAGCAAGCCTAGCAATGAGTTCAGAATCATGATGGGAGGCTGGGTATTAGTTTAGATACCATCTTCAAGTCGTAATATCCTCCAGAGGAAGAGGGAAAGCAACCACGAAACTATAAAAAGACCTACGAGTAAATAGCCTATTCCGCCAAAGTTTAGATTTCTTATCCATCCAAAAACTCCGCCACTTAATCCAAGCTTTGAAGCGATGATCTGAGTTAATTCTATCAAGCCAATGCCTAAAGCAGCGATCACTGAAAGACCAGTGACGGATAGGTTATAATAAATTTTGCGCAACGGAGTGGAAAAGGCCCAATGATAGGCAGTGGTCATAAAGACTCCATCCGCAGTATCCAGTAAACTCATGCCAGCGGCAAACAAGATCGGTAAAGATAAGATACCAGTAATGGGTACTGCTTGTGTCGCAGAATTTGCGGATATGGCTAAAAGTGCTACCTCAGATGCCGTGTCAAAACCTAAGCCAAAAAGAAAGCCGAGTGGGTAAACATGCCAACTCTTGTTAATCAACTGATATAGCGGTTTAAAGAAACGAGAGATAAGACCTCGATTCAATAATAGCTGGTCGAGGTTTTCTTCATCATGCACTCCTCGACGCATCTCTGAGAAGAACCGATAAAGGTCGAACCAAATATAAAGGTTCATTAACCCTATGAGGATCAGAAACCCTCCAGAAACGGCAGTGCCAATAAGCCCCCCGATCGCTTGCAATTGTGGAATATTTTGTTGTGCCCAATGCATGGAAACCGCGGTTATGATAGCCATGATAAAGACAACTGAAGAATGGCCGAGAGAAAAGAAAAATCCTATCCCTGTGGGGTCCTCTTTCTGCTGTATTAGTTTACGTACTGTGTTATCGATAGCAGCAATGTGATCGGCATCAAAGGCATGACGCAAGCCGAGGGTATAAGCTAGAAAACTAAATCCTAACAATTGGGGATATTCCCGAACTTGAGGAATCAATAAGACTAGGCCCAAAAGATGAATTCCAAGTACTATAATTCCGTAACGAAGCCATTTGGGACGATCAGAAACGGTAATATTCTTAGAGATAATATTCATGCCACTTCCCCAATCTCTAATTTTTCCAAAAATAAAAAAGCCATAGAGAGTAACCTACAAGGTTAGACCTCCATGGCCTTACTTTTGTATTATCATTGTAATGATTTCGACATTGATTTGCATATTCCTGCTTATTTTTAATAAATTCCTCAAATTTATTAAAATTCATAACTTCTTCATCATAAATTCACATCAATAGAGTATATTTAATGAATCGCTTCTATCGATGCGATACAGCAATTGAATAAAAGAATCGTAATAGGTGCTTGTTAAGATAACAAGTTAAAAGGGAAATCGGTGCAAATCCGATACGGTCCCGCCACTGTAAACGGGGAGCTATCCTGCATTAAGTCACTGGCTAGAAGCTGGGAAGACGTAGGAGGCGATGATCCTGAGTCAGGAAACCTGCCTATTATTGTTCACCAAAAACCTACGAAGAATAGGAAGGTGATATTTAATTGACATAAAAGACCCTTTCTTTAGAAAGGGCCTTCTAATTTTCAACGGTGTATTTCGCTCGGTTTTCTTTGTTTCGGTGTCCTTCATCATTAGTCCTGAGACTTCGACTTCCTAAGTGGAGGTTCCGTTTTGACCTCCAGGTGAGGTAGAGTCCCTACCTGAAGCCTGATGTTCAGCTTAAGCTGAACGATTTTACTCGATTAGAGGGGAGAATTTTAATGCATATTGTTGCTTTGTTTTTCTTAGTGTTTGCTTTAGGGCTGCGCCATGCCTTAGATGCCGATCATTTAGCTTGTATTGACGGATTGACACGATATAATTGGCAGATGAAAACTCCTATTGCCAAGTGGATTGGCACACTGTTTTCTTTGGGTCATGGTCTCGTCGTAACGAGTATTGCTGTTATCATTAACACGATAAGTCGTTACTTCAGTTTACCGCCTATTTTTGATGTCATAGGTACTTGGATTACAATCATAATCCTTTTACTAATTGGTTCACTCAATGTTTATAATCTAGTAAGTAAAAAGACTGAGAGTAATTTCCAAATTAGTGGCATCAAAGGGAATTTTATCCCGCGTTTCGCCCGTGAAACGACGAACCCCCTTTTAGTTATTTTCGTAGGGATGATGTTTGCCTTGGCAGCAGATACTGTCACTCAAACGGCTGTTTGGAGCATGGCAGCAGAAAATTCAGGTCAGGTTATAGCCCTTGCTTTAGGGCTCACATTTATGTCAGGAATGATGCTGGCGGATACAATTGATGGCTTTTTGGTCTATAAAATGGTCAAACAAACAGGACGGGTGGGAAGGCAAGCCTCGCGTATCATGGGTTGGGTGATTGTTTTTTTAGCGTACGGGGTTGCCATTTATGATGGTTTAAACTACTTTTTCCCCAAATTCTCGGTAGATTTTGAACTCGTGGGGATGATTAGTTTCCTGTTGTCAGTGATAGGCTTAGCCATGGTAAATTGGCGTATTAAGGTTGAGAATGAATAAACATGCTTACTCAACTAGTTTTATTTTTTTAGGAAGCTGGATAATAAACTCTGTCTCTTGCCCGACCTTACTCTGTACGGTGATGGTACCCTGATGAAGGGCCGTAATTTGCTGAACCAAGGCCAGACCAATGCCCGTTCCACCAGTTTCACGGGTGCGGGATTTGTCGGCCCGGTAAAAACGCTCGAAGATAAAAGGGAGATCCTCTTCAGGGATGCCCATTCCGGTGTTTTTGATTCTGATTTCGCTAAAATCCGATGTTTGCGAAAGCGAGAGGGTGATTTGCCCGCTGATATTTGAGTAGCGATAGGCATTGTGAACGAGGTTGTAAAAGAGCCTTGTTAGAAGGCGTCCGTCCCCAGTCGTAGTCACGAGTTCTGGCGGAGCGTTCCAATTTAGAGTCAATTGTTTTTCTTGCATGAGTGAGTGGAGGCTACGGATCACTTTTGTTATAAGATACTTTAAGTCCACAGGTTCGTGGGCTAGCGTTAAGGCGCCAATTTCCGCGACATTTAAGTCTTTTAGGTCGCTGGATAAGTCAACCAAACGGTCAATTTCTTCATGTATAGAGGAAAGATTCTCTTGATTAGCAGGTAGAACATTGTCCTGGAAGGCTTCGATATAGCTTTTGATCGAGGTTAAGGGTGTGCGCAGTTCGTGGGCGATATCGGCGGTAAACTGTTTGCGAAGGTTTTCTTGGCTATTTAAATTGTCCACCATTGCATTAAAAGCAAGGGCTAATTGCCCTATCTCGTCTTTGGTTTGAATCCCCACGCGTTCATCAAGGTGTCCTTGTCCAATACGCTCAGCGGCTTGAGTTAAACGCTTCAGCGGTGCTACGAGACGGCGACTTGTGAAGTAACTAAGGATAATCCCGAATAGAAGCGCCAACCCTCCGGCGAAAAGGAGAGAACGAAAGACCGAGGATTGGAAAAGGACATCCTGGGGATTGAGAATTGGTGCGCTCGCTGGGTAACGGACGACTGCGGTGGCCAAAGTCCCAAGAGGTCCTGAGACCGTGAGGGTTTTCGTTTTCCAACTTGTAATGGAAGAAGAGGACATGCTCATACCCATGCTCATCCCACCTTGAGCATGCATCATGTCGTCCATCATATTACTTAACGTGGCAATAAGCTTTCCGCTCGGATCAGTCAGAGTGACGACCGTCCCAATCGGAAGGGTATGGCTAATTTCATCCAGAGACGTAGGATCCCACGTCCCCTTGCTTTGATAAAGTGAACCTAGACGAGTGGGTAACTGTTCCAAGGTTGCTTCATTCGTCTTGGTTAGATAATCACTAAATTGTTGATGGAAGACTAGATTTACGGCAAGCATGCTGAAAGTTAAGGTAATAAGCGCGATGATCAGTGTTGAGAGAAATAGCTTTTTGCGCATTTTATTCCTCCTTGCTTGGATTGTACTTGTAACCGATCCCGTAAACGGTCAAAATGATTTGAGGATCACTGGGGGTGGTTTCTATTTTTGGCGGATCTTCTTAATATTAGCGCCGATCACGCGGTCGTCTCCATCAAAGTCATGCCCTTGAACAATTTCAACCAGCTGCCCCCGTGAGTATACCCGACCAGGGTGTTTCGCCAAGGCGCCAAGGATCTTGAATTCGGTTGGGGTTAAAGAGACTTCCTGATTATGAAGTCGAATTTCGTGCTGTATGTTATCAATGGTGAGGCCGTTGTTATAAAAGACCACGTCCGCCAGCGGTGCGGTTTCGTTACTTGTTCGACGTAACACGGCCCGAACACGGGCGACCACTTCACGAGGACTGAAGGGTTTCGTGATGTAATCATCTGCCCCAATACTCAGTCCTCGAATTCGGTCCTCTTCTTCGACTTTTGCGGTGAGCATGATAATAGGGACTGAGGATATCTTGCGGATCTCGCTACAAATTTCTGTCCCAGACATGCCAGGAAGTATTAAATCAAGGATGAGCAGGTCAAATGGATTTTCTTTAAACATCAGCGATAAGGCCGTTAATAGCCGTACTGACTTGAAACCTTTCTTGTTGAAGGTAGGCTTTAAGTACGGTTGTAATCTTTTTTTCATCATCGACTAGTAAAATTCTCATCGATAGTTGGACTCCGTCCAAACCTCGTTGTTGATACTTCTTTGTTCGAA
>NZ_JYNH01000119.1 GCF_000960765.1 Desulfosporosinus sp. I2
CAACAGGAGCCACAGGAGCCACAGGAGCAACAGGAGCAACAGGAGCAACAGGAGCAACAGGAGCAACAGGAGCAACAGGAGCAACAGGAGCAACAGGAGCTACAGGAGCTACAGGAGCGACAGGAGCGACAGGAGCCACAGGAGCCACAGGAGCCACAGGAGCCACAGGAGCCACAGGAGCCACAGGAGCAACGGGAGCAACAGGAGCCACAGGGGCCACAGGAGCGGGTTTGGCTGCCTTCGGTTATGTATATACACTTGACGCTGTGGCCCAAGTTGTAGCTGGCGGAGCAGATGTGCTATTTAGCAGTAATGGTCCGCTTGTAAACGAAGTCCACATTGCGGGCACAGCTCCAGTAACAGTTGCACTTGCAGGAAACTATCAGATTGACTATAGCGTGAGCATAACAGCAGGTGTAGGTTCAGAAATAGCTATTGCAGTGAATGGCGTAGTTGATCCATCAACTCCAATTACGGCGTTGGTCGCTACTGGTCAAGTGCCGGGTCAGGCGATTTTAACTCTTGCAGCAGGTGATGTCATTACGCTTAGGAACAGTTCCGCTGTTCCATTTACCTTAACTACTGCGCCTGAAGTTGGCGCGCAATTGACTATTGACAAATTAGATTAAGCCATTATTAAATGCCCCCTTCCTCTTAACCTAAGGCTTGCGTTTTAAAACACAAGCCTTAGGTTTTTCCACGCAATGGACTTCGTTGAACAAAAAAATTATGGTTAGTTATTTTACACACTGTCCACAATACTTCTTGGCAATAGCTTAATAGGTCGAGGAATACTTTCTTTATATAAATCAATGAAATGAAATATGTGTAGAGTATTTTGATTAAACAACAAGGATCCGAACAGGACGTTCGAGGCTTGTAGTATAAGATAATATACCTTCTAATTTGGAAAGGATAACTCAGGTCCTTCGGACCAGAAGACCAACGTCAACCTTCACAGTAAAAATCACCAATGACGCCACTACGATTGATAATGCAGGTATTTACCTGTTAACATTCCAGGTGGGCGCATCTGGCGCATCTGGTGCATCTAACCAATTTGCAGTGTATTTAGGTGGAACTGAGGTAACGGGGAGCAGATTCGGTATAGATCAAGCATTAGTGAATAATTTACCAAACTATGGACAGATGATCTTTGAGGCAGACGCTGGAGCTACTGCTACACTAAAGAACAATGACTCATCTTCAGGAACAGTTGCACTTTCTACAGGTGCTGGAGGAACTCTAACCGCTACAAATGCATCCATTGTCATTCACAGACTAAATTAGATAGATTTTAGTCCCTTGGTAACGCCGAGGGACTTTATTATGTTTTTTTATTAGTGAACTTCCCAATGTATTTATTTTGAATATAAATACAGTAATGATGTTTTAAAGGAGAGAAAAAATGGAGGGTAAAGAAATAAGCATCAGTCTCTGTATGATAGTCCGTAACGAAGAGATTACAATTGCAAGATGTCTTGATTCCGTCAAAGGTATTCCTGATGAAATCGTAATTGTTGATACAGGTTCCTCAGATCGTACAAAAGAGATTGTCAAAGAATTTACTGATAAAATCTTTGATTTTAATTGGATTGATGATTTTGCGGCCGCCCGCAATTTTGCGTTTAGCAAAGCAACTACAGATTATATCGTCTGGCTGGATGCAGATGATGTTTTTACAGAGTCTGATCGAGAGAAGTTTTTGAAACTGAAGAAGAGTTTAGATCCCCTAATGGACGTCGTTAATATGCCTTATCTTTTAGCATTCGACCAATTTGGTGCAGTTACGTTCAGTCTAAGAAGAAATCGCTTGGTTAAACGAAGTAGGAATTTCCGATGGATTGGTGCTGTACACGAGTATTTGGAGGTATACGGACATGTTTTAAATTCTGATATTTGTGTGACACACAAAGGGATAGGAGGGGATGATTCTGACCGTAACCTTAAAATATATAAGAAGCGTAAGGCTAATGGGGAATCGTTTTCCCCACGTGATTTATATTATTATGCTAACGAACTGTCTGATCACCAACTCTATAGTCAGGCGATAGAATCTTATCAGGAATTTTTAGAGACTGGAAAGGGATGGGTTGAGGATAATATTTCAGCTTGCGGAAAGCTGGCTGATTGTTACCAAAAATTAGAAATAAAGGATAAGCAACTTGAATATAGCTTTAAATCCTTTGAATATGCCTCCCCAAGGGCAGAGTTCTGCTGTCGTATTGGATTTTATTTTCTGAGTGCTGAGCAATATGAACAGGGGGTTTTTTGGTACAAACTTGCAACTCAATTGGAAAAGCCTATTGATAGCTGGGGACCCATGATTGAAGCCTGTTGGACGTGGTTACCTCATTTACAGTTGTGTGTTTGTTATGATCGCTTAGGTAAACATGAGTTGGCCTATGAGCATAATGAGATTGCTAGAAAGTATCGCCCAGAAAATACCCAAGTCTTGTATAACAAAAATTATTTGGAGGGTGTTTTAGGAAAGTCTAAAAAGCAAGAAATAAATAAAGAATTAGCTAACAATTTAGAGGAAGAGGTTGAATAATGTGGTGGTATTAAACTGGCATGAAGACTTTATTGTTCACTTGGCTAGCCTTGTGCGTCCAAAGGTTTATGTGGAACTCGGATTATATCATTGTGCGCTTTTCAATCGAATAATTCCCTTTGCAGAACAATTAATTGGAGTGGATATTAGCCCGGAAGCGGGGAACTATATGCAACAATCTTCAAAAACTCGCTTTTTTAAGGGCACAACACATGAGTTTGGCAAGGAAATGGAGGTTAATCCTCTAGAAATAAATATGTTATTCATTGATGCTGATCATTCTAAAGAGGCTGTTTTAAAAGATTTCAAGGATTTCTTTCCATTTATAGCGCCACATGGTCTTATTTTGTTGCATGATACCCATCCTGGGAATGAGCAAATGATGCAACCAGAATGGTGCGGTACTGCCTATCTCGCAGTAGAAGAGTTATTGAGAGAAATGAGATCATCGTATGAGCTGATGACAATTCCGGTTTCACCGGGTTTAACGATTTGCAGAAAACGTCAGGCGCAATTGTCCTGGCAGGAAAAGCTATAAGGCACTAAGGTTAATCATAGAAGGATAATCAGTAGTCAAATTCATAAAAGCAATATATTTGAAAAAGGTGAAAGTGGTAACATGTCTGCTTTCACCTTTAGACTGTTTTTAGCTCTAATTCTTGGTCGCTACCAAGCATAGCCCGGGAGACCTGCGCATGATAAATTCTTTAATATTACCATTGAACGGTAATAAAACTGATTTTTCGTACTCAATAAAATTTGAGTTTTGGAATGGTCCTATATCATAATCGTAATCTTCCTCAGCTAATTGCCGGGTTATAAAATGTCCCTCCTCTTTCCATTTTTTAAAGTATTGAATTCTGGCGAAATTTGTTTTTTCATAATTCCATGATGTAGGTAAATATATATAGTTTATTTCCTCACTCTCATAATAGCCAATGTTGGCCTCTTTCAGCCTCCTAACAAAATCGACGTCCTCATAGCCGCCGCCAATATAGCGTTCATCAAAAAAACCGATTTTCCTTATTAAATCCTTTTTGAACCCAAAAAAACCAAACCGATAAAGGGCTACCATCCCCCAGCCTTCTTTCAACATAACCAGAATTTTTTCTACAGCCTTAGGCGTTGGCCTTGCTTTGTCGTTACATATAATAATTGTTTCGTATTCGCTCGATGTTATACAATCATTGACGATTTTTGAAAACGAGGGATAATTAGTGCCATCAAATACTCTGCTATTAAGGCTCTTTAAACATAATTGCGCTTCCTGGCTAAGGTGAGGCCTGTTGGATATTATTATTATTTCATAATCCATATCTTGCTCTCCCAAGGTATAATTTATTATATGGATATTGTATGTAATCACTATCAAAATGGTTGTAAATTTAAACAGGGTCTTATGTTATAGTAAAAAAAACAGGCCAAGCACTAAACTAACCCGTTTCGTTTCTAATTTAGGTCGAAACAAGTTTGTGAGCGGTTACTTGTTATCGTTCCGCATAGGAAGCGGTTGGTAATGCGGAAAAATTGCTCTTCAAGTTTGAAGCAGTAAAGACTTAGGATAAAAGTAAGTCTTTACTGCTTTTATAGGGATTATTTAACACTTAGCAAAAAAGCTTCTACTTGATCCGCAGTGCGGTGCCAAGACCAGGCTTGGGCAAAACGATGGCCCGAGGCGGCTAAACGCTGACGTTCGGCATCCTGTGTCAACAGATAATAGATTGCTGAACTTAGCTGGTCAATGTCACTTGGGGGAACTAACAAACAGTTTTCACCATTCCTAACGTAATCACGATTTCCACCACAATCGGTGGTCACTACAGCTGTGCCAGAAGCCATCGCTTCAAGGGGCGGTAGGCCAAACGCTTCAAAGAAAGAAGTGTAAACAAAGAGATCTGCCTGTGCGTAGAGCAGAGTGAGCTCTTGGTCAGTAGTTGAGGTCTTAAGCCGACAGGGCACAGGGCTTGTAAATTGGGCACTCTCTGGTATAGATACGGTTAACTCAAAATTAATCTGACCCTCTAATCGGGTGACCGCTTTTAAAAAGTCTGCGCCTCCTTTCCAGGTATATCCAGATACAGGGTCGCGCATGATGTAAAAAATGTTCTTGTGGCCTGTTTGTTCAGATGGTTTAGGATAAGGATGAAACGTCGAAGTGTCTACTCCACCGGAAATCACCGTACTTTCTAGGCCAGTTTCTTGGCGGATAAGTTGGCGGTGCCATTGAGATATTGACATGATAGGAGCACCGATTAGATAGGTCTGCTTAGCAGTTACCGAATCGGGAACCCAAAGGGGTTCATAGCCAAGACTGAGGCGTACTACCCTGCCTTTTTGAGACTCCCAAGCCGGTCTAACCGTTAAATAGAAATTAGGGAGTATGAAATCGGCTGAAGGGATGGAGGAGGGGGTTAATTCTTTCACCCTTCTTAATTTGGCACGTAAGGGCCACACTTGGAGTCCTTTTTCAGGCATGACGACTTCAACATCATGCCCTTTATCAAGGAGGGCATTAGCCAGGTGATAAATAAAACGCGCCCCCCCGCCCATTTCTAAACTAAGGACAGGAAATACGATCTTCATAGTTTGTCCTCCCTTTTGCTTTACAGTACTACATACTATGCGTTTAAGTAGGCGATTTGTGTATATAAGTTGGCACTTAAAGGGGGATTTTGAATACCATAATAAAGCAAGAAATTAACATTGAAAGGAAGTTCAGCCGGTGTATATCGTAAATCATCAAGATTTCCTCTCTACGATTAATGAACTCCTGTCGGATTCCCATACGGTTCTAGATATTGGCTGCGGAGTCGGCGAAACTCTCAAAGAATTTTGTTGCCCTATAAAAATTGGGGTTGATGCGCATCGGCCATACTTAGAGCGCGCTAAGTATGCTGAACAACTTATTAAATTAAATTTCAGGGCAGAACACTTGAGCGAACTATTTCTGCCTAAGTCCTTGGATAGTGTAACGTTGATTGATGTTATTGAGCATTTTGAGAAAGAGGTTGCCTGGGATGTCTTGCGCCAAGCAGAAGAAATTGCAGCCAAAAAAGTTATTGTCTTTACCCCCAGAGGGTTTTTTCAACAGCTTGATGTTGATCATTACGGTTTAGGGGGAGAAAGCTTCCAGAGGCATCGATCGGGCTGGGAGGTTGAGGATTTCCAAAATTGTGGGTACAATGTTGTCATTTTCAGCAAATTCCACGATCAGAAGAATAAAGCGTTCTTACAGGTTTATGGTAAGAACGCTGAGCCTATCGATGCCCTCTTAGCTTGGAAGGATTGTTGAACAGAGGGCAGAAATTGGAGGTCGGAGGGCAGAAGTCAGAGACCGGTGGGCAGAGATAGAGGGTGGAAATCTGATAATTAGGTGCGGGCTAACTGCAAAAGTAAGGCTTCAAATTTATCGGCTGATTGCCGCCAAGTCCATGAGTGGGAGAAGTGTCGGCCGACTTGGGCAAGTTGATTTCGGTCATTTTGTTGAGTTAAGAGATGAGCTAGCACAAGGGTGAGTTGTTGAATATCACTGGGGGGAACAAGTAAACAGTTCTCTCCGTTTTTTGCATAGTCGCGGTTACCTCCATTATCGGTTGTTACGACCGCTGTACCACAGGCCATCGCTTCTAATGGAGGCATGGAAAACGCTTCGAAATAGGAGGTCGACACAAAAATATCTGCTTGAGCATAGAAATGGGCCATCTCACTATCAGAATGGGCCTTCACGATCTCATAGGGAAGGGGTGCCTGGTAATTTGCCCCTTCCGGAGCGACAACTTGAACATCAAAGGCAGGAATCAACTGAGCTAAATGCTGGCAGGCTTTCCAAAAGTCCTCACTACCTTTCCAAGTATAGCCATGTTCTTTAGAACGTAGGATATAAGCAATTGTAAGGCGTCCGGTAGAGAGTGACTTTTTGGGGTAGGGACAAAAAACCGTAGAGTCTACGCCTCCAGGGATTACGGTGCTATCTCGCCCAGTTCCTTGTAAAATTAATTGACGATGCCATTGAGATATGGCAATGATCGGGGCATTTATGAGGTAAGAAGCCAAAGCTTTTTCCTTTTCTTCCACCCATAAAGGCTCATACCCAAGGCTAAGTCGAACGACTTGGCCTTTTTTTGATTCCCAGGCAGGAAAAACAGTGGGATAGAAATTTGGAAGTATGAAATCCGCAGGCGGTATTGTAGCAGAAGTAAGTTCTCTGACCCGAGTAATTTGTGCCCTTACAGGCCAAGCCACAGAGGCGTTTTCAGGAAGTACAATTTCCACGCTGTGTCCTTTATCCACCATTTCATTGGCTAACTGATAAATAAAACGTGTTCCCCCTGTTTCCAAACTCACGACTGGAATAACTAGTTTCATAATTTGCCCTCCATACTTATCACAAAATTTATTGCCTTATCAGTGTATGTCAGGCCCGGTATCAAGGTGGCAATCTTAACAGCTAAAACTAATATTACCTGACAAATTATGGGGGATGGTCTATCTCTGTTGTGTCAACAAGGGGTGGACTTCCATAACTTATAGTGATGAGTTAGGGGGAAGGGATGGATCAAAAAAATGAAGATTTGTGTCGTGGGTTTGGGCAATATCGGCTTTAATCTTTTCACTTACCTTAGTCATAAATTTCAGGGAGAGGTCATCGGGGTGGATGTGAATGAGAGTAGGGTCAACGAATTACGGAGTAAGGGTTATAGGGTGACCACGGATTATCGAGCTTTAACAGGGATCGATGTTTGGTTAATGGCTCCTTCAACTGGTAATCAGGGTCAAAACCTATTTTCGGCTTTAGAACAAATGATCATCTTTCCGGGCTCTTTGATTTCCATAGAATCGACGTTGCCTCCAGGAACCATGGAGCGTGTGCGTAAAATTTTGGAAGAAAAAGGCTTTGAATTAGGGACTGATATCTTCGTGATCCATGTTCCCCATAGAGTAATGTTTGGTGTTGACAAAACCGTTTGTGATACCCCGCGGGTAATGGGAGCTTTTACAAATACCTGCTTAGAAAAAGGACGTCAGTTTTATACACCGTTGGTTCCTCTTCTAGTTGAAGTTTCTGACGTCCGGGTGGCGGAGCTGTCTAAAGTGGTTGAAAATGTTAAGCGCTATGTTGATATAGCCTTTGCTCAGGAAATTTATGGATATTGCGTTGCTCAAGGAATGGATTATGACGATCTGAGAATGGCTGTTAATAGTAAAAATAACGTGGAACTTCTAGGTACTGACTGGGGTATTGGTGGAGAGTGTCTGCCAAAGGATATGAGTTTCTTACGGGCGGTTTGTCCCTCAGTCTTGTTGGAAGGGGCTGAACAAGCGGATCAGGACTATCGAGATCGGATCTTACAACAGGTAGGCAGTGGTAAAGAAGTCTTGGTCAGAGGGTTGAGCTATAAAACAGGAGTGAAGGATCTTAAGCATAGCAGAGGGGCTGATTTGGTCAGAGCTTTAGAAGCGGCCGGAAATAAGGTGTGGGTGGAAGATCCCTTATTTACATCGGATGAGCTGATTGGAGCGGGCTTTAATCTGATTAAGGAGTTCGAGGTTAATCAGGATCATAAAAAAGAGGAACAAGCAGCAGATTGGGTAGTATTGGAGCGGCAAAAGGCCCTAGGCATTTAATAAAAGGACCATAGGTCTGCTGGGAAAACTATGAGCGGATATTCAAGCAATTTCTAGTATAAAATCGTGGAAAAAGGAGTAAATAGAATGGCTAAAATCCTAGTAACGGGTAGTAAAGGAACGTTAGGTTCGCGATTAGTAGAAGTACTACAATATCGTGGACATGATGTTTGGGAAGTTGATTTGCAACATCATCTTGGAGAAAAATATATTAGGGCGGACATCTCTGAGTATCGACAGTTAGAGCGGGTATTTGAGCAAGACTATGATTATGTCTTCCATTTAGCCGCTGAATTTGGCCGTATTAATGGAGAGCATTACTATGACACACTATGGAAAACAAATGTAATTGGAACACGCAACATTTTAGAATGGCAATTAAAGAAGGGCTTTAAATTAATTTTTACAAGTTCTTCTGAGATCTACGGAGAAGCAATGGAGCCCTTATTGACAGAAGATTTGCCTCTAAAAAAGACAATTATTCAGCATAATGATTATGCTTTAACCAAGTGGGCAAATGAAGTGCAAGTGATCAACTTTGAAAAAAAATACGAATCTCCTATTGTCAGACTGCGGTTATTCAATGCCTACGGTCCTGGGGAGTATTATCATTCCTATCGCAGTGTTGTTTGCCTCTTTATTTATCGAGCATTACAGGCTATCCCCTATGAAGTTTATGAAGGTTACTACCGTGTTTTTATGTATGTAGATGATCTAATTCCGACCATAGCTAATGCAGCTAATAACTTTAAACCTGGTGAGGTTTATAACATTGGGGGGACGGAATATCGCAGTGTCAAGGATTTAAGTGATTTAGTGCTTAAATATACGGAGGGTAATCCAAAATTAGTTAAATATCTTCCCGAAGATAAGCACAATACGGTCAGCAAACGGCCAGATATCAGCAAAGCAAAAGCGGATCTGGCACACGGCCCTAAAGTGCTGCTAGAAGAAGGATTACCCAAAACTGTAGAGTGGATGAAAAAGATATATCTGGCTAACCGCCCTAGTCGTAGTTCGTAGTTCGTGTTTCGAATATCGAATACGGTTTAGTCTCTGGGAAAATTCAACTGAAAACTTCAGATGGAGTAGGAAACTCCATCTGAAGACAAGGAGGGAAAACACTAATGCTAACGCCTAAAGTTAGTGTCGTCATCCCTACGTACAATCACGCCCGGTATCTTCCCTATGCTCTAGATAGTGTCATTAATCAGAGTTATGCAAATCTTGAGGTGATAGTGATAGATGATGGGTCCACAGATGGAACGGCCGAAGTAGTGAAGCCCTATCGTTCAAAAGTTAATTATATCTATAAGGCGAATGGAGGAACACCCAGCGCCTTAAATCTCGGCTTATCAGTGGTAACTGGCAAATATATTTGCTGGTTAAGTGCCGACGACGCTTTAATGGAAGACAAGGTGTCAAAACAAGTTGGACTGATGGAAAGTGATCCAGGCCTAGGTTTCAGCTACACAAGCTTTATGGTGATTGATGCTATTGGTAGTCAGCAATATGATGTGAATTCAGCGTATTATCACAGCAAACAGGAAATGGTCACAAAGCTTATGGAAGGTTGCTTTATAAACGGATCCTCCGTAATGATGAACAGTTCAGCGTTAAAGGTAGTAGGAAATTTCGACGAAGGCCTGCCTCAAGCCCATGATTATGATTTGTGGTTTCGATTCCTACGGCATTACTCCTGCGGATTTCTGGCGGAACCTCTGTTGGCTTATCGCTGGCACGGTGAAAATATGAGCCAGAATCCAGATAAAGCATGTTCTGCAATCGTTCAAGAGAGAGCGAAACAGTTATTCCCCGAGTGGTTAACCTAATATCATCTAGGCAGAGGAATGATGGGGAGCGGTAAGCTCCGCTTTAAAGACCCGTTGAAAGTATATCGCTGAGAGTACTCAATGCGTACACTTAACATGTACCCCATCATATAATATATAACTAATACATTCCATTATACTGTTTGCAGGTAATAGACGTGTTAAAGAACTGCAGAATGTTATTGGCATTTAAAGTAGTAACTAAGGAGGTTAACCGTCTTATTACTATTATCCAATGATTATCACAGTAAGGAGACAAATTAATGGCTTTATTAACAACCGGATTGATCAAGAATGCTAAAGTCTCCGGCGTAAGACCAAGTTCAACACTCTTGGCAAGAATTTCTAATGCTGGTACAGTAAATGTTACCATTCGAATAAGTGGGTTCTATTGGGTTGGAATAACTAAAAAGGAGTACGTTTTGGATTTACTAACCTTGGCACCTGGGGAAGTAGCAAATAGTAACTATTACGCACAGTTTGACGTTTTTGAGTTTCATTTTATCACTAACACCGATGCTGTAGAGATTTCAGCTTGGGGGAAGGATGCCGCCGGAGATAGGACTGTAGTTTATAATATACTCCCTCTAGAGCTTTTACCAACGGGTATGGAAGGAATAGCGGGAGCGCTGGGAATGACGATTCCTTCCGCCCATAACCAGATTTACGTTCTAAATTCTAGCAGCAATAATATCTCAGTTATTGACGGAAAAACCAATACCTTGATTGGAAACGTAATAGTTGGTTCGGGTCCCTTCGGCTTAGGAGTGAACCCCATAACGAACCGAATTTACGTGGCAAACTTTGGCAGCAATAATGTCTCAGTCATTGACGGAAACTCAAATACAGTCATTACCACCATTACTGTGGGTGTCTACCCGGTAGGCGTGGGAGTAAATCCAACAACGAACAGGATCTATGTTACGAACTGGGGTGGTCACAATGTCTCTGTTATTGATGGGTTTACCCATGTTGTTATAGCAACCATTCCGGTAGGTGTGTCTCCAGAAGGAGTGAATGTGAATCCGTCAACAAATCGAATTTATATTACAAAGTATGGTAGAAACAATGTCTCAGTCATCGACGGAAGCACTAATACGATCATAGCCACTGTAGGAATCCTGCCATGAAGATTATGACTATATTAGGTACGCGTCCGGAAATCATTCGCTTAAGCCGGATTATTCCTCTCTTAGATGAACTTTGTGATCATATCCTCGTGCATACCGGTCAGAACTTTGATCGAACGTTAAACGATATATTTTTTTCTGACCTAAAGTTACGGTCTCCAGATTACTTGCTTGACAGCCAGGCGTCGAGCTTAATGGGCCAAATTGGTGAGATCCTCTGCAAGTGTGAACAGGTGATGCTCCAGGAAAAACCTGACCGGCTACTTATTTTAGGAGATACCAACAGTGCTTTGGCGGCCATGGCTGCTAAACGGCTGCGGATCCCGGTTTACCATATGGAGGCGGGCAACCGCTGTTATGATGATCGGGTTCCAGAGGAAATTAACCGTCGAGTAGTGGATCATTGCAGTGATATATTACTGCCTTACACGGAACGAAGTCGGGCTAATCTCTTGAGAGAAGGGATTGAAGGGGAACGCATATATGTAACGGGTAACCCCATTTGGGAAGTTCTAACTCACTACGCAGATAGGATTAAACAAAGTCGAGCACTGCAGACGATGGGAGTGGACTCCAAAGGTTATTTTCTAGTAACCTTACACCGAGCTGAAAATGTAGATGACGGGGAACGTCTGGCAAAATTCATTACCGCTTTTCATAGGTTATATAAAGAATATGGCTTGCCACTTATTTGCAGTCTTCATCCACGTACTCGTTCTCAGCTGGAGAAGCAAAACAGAACGTTCGCCGGAACCGGCATCCAGGTCGTGGAACCTCTAGGGCTGTTTGATTTTGTGTGTTTGGAGCAAAATGCTTACTGTGTTTTAAGTGATAGTGGGACAGTCCAAGAAGAGTGTTGTCTTTATAAAATACCGAATGTGACGTTACGGGATGTGACCGAGCGACCGGAAACCTTAGAGGCTGGCAGTAATCTGATTGCTGGTTGTGAACAAGTAACCATCTCGAGAGCAGTAAAAACGGTTTTAAGTCAGGGCTGGGACTGGGAGCCACCGCCGGAATACATGGTCCAAAACGTAAGCCGGAAAGTCGTGAAACTTCTTTTGGGTGGGGGTAATTAAACCGCAGGCAATGGTGGTATTATTTGGTATTACAGCCAACTAGACATTGTTGGATCATATGTTTAATATTATGTGACATTTATTAGTTGCGGGAAATAGAATGGTAAAAGGTCGAGTATCCTAAAAGGAGCTGTTTAATATGCCTTTTATCTCAAGATATTCAATAACAACTAATGGCGCAGTAACCTTCACCGGAAATACGCTGGGATTAAGTCAATTTATAAATGTCAATCAGGCTGGAACACAAGGTAGTATCGGCGCTTTCATTTCGCTTTCAGGATCGCAAGTCCCAACCTTTCCCCTTGGAACAACCCTAAACTATGTGGATAACAGTTCCCAGGCGATATTAACAATTCCCTCCGGCAGTACAATCCTTTATGCTGAACTCATCTGGGGTGGTAATTACCTTACTCGTGATCAGGATATTAGTGGGCTAATCAACAACTCCATTACGTTTACCACCCCTCTGGGAAACAATACAATTGCTCCCGACCCGGCAACAGCAAATCAGCCAACAACGGTTGTAAGTGTTAATACATTAGGCTTCTATATGCGTTCTGCCGATGTAACCAGTCTCGTCCAAGCGGCAGGCGGCGGGACATACTCTGCTGCAAGTGTTCCCGGACTTGTTGACCCGTTAGTTGCATCAGCTAATGACACGAACCATGCCGGCTGGACCTTGGCAGTAGTTTATGGAAATCCAAGCTTGCCTGCTCGAGATTTAGTTTTATTCGTAGGTGCTGAAATAATTCGATTAGGTACCAGCACGGATATCTCCTTAAGCGGATTCGAGACCCCAGTTGCTGGCACGGTCAATGGACGAGTTCTTTTAAGCGCTCAGGAAGGGGATGCGAATAACGGTGGAGACCAAGCACGTTTTGGACAGACAGTTGCAACTTTAGGAATACTTTCGGGACCTAACAACCCGGCAACTAACTTTTTTGGTTCTCAGATCAATGATGATTCTGGTAATCTTGATACAACCGGAACGTTCGGGACTAGAAACCAAAATCCATTTACCCTGACAAATGTTGTTGCAGGCCGCCAGGGCTGGGATATAACAAACGTTGATGCTTCCCCCTTCCTGACAAACGCCCAAACTACCGCAGTGTTACGACTTAGTTCTACCGCGGATCTCTACATGCCAAACACAATTGGCATACAGATCGATGTCAACGCTCCAAACTTGCAGCCTGTCAAAAGTGTGGATAAAGCCTTTGCGGCTGTAGGCGACACTCTGACCTATACGGTCGTTATTCCCAACAACGGCCCAGTCGATGCAAACAATGTTATTTTTACCGATACGGTACCTCCCGACACTGCCTTTGTGCCCGGTAGTTTTACGCTTAATGGAGTACCTGTCTTAGGTGCAGACCCCAATACGGGAGTGAATATCGGGGCCATACCGACGGGTGGTTCGGTGACAGTTACATTCCAGGTTATAATCGAGGCTCTGCCCACCCCTAACCCGATCGTCAATCAGGCATCCATGAACTACCAGTATCAAAGTAGCGTTGGAGGACCCGTTCTGAATGGTTCTGCAATAAGCAACCAGGTGACGACGCAGGTTAATGTAGCGGAGCTCACGATGGTCAAGAGCGTGGATAAGGCTTTTGCAACCATCGGCGATACCCTGACCTATGCTACGATCATTACCAATACAGGAGATGTACAGGCCACTAACGTATTCTTCGAAGATATCCCGCCAGCAGGAACTCTCTTTGTGCCAAATAGTGTAACAGTAAATGCTGTCCCACAGCCCGGGTTCGATCCTAGTGCTGGTTTTAATATCGGCAACCTACCGGCAGGAGGCTCTGCAACCGTAACTTTCCAGGTTATTATCAACGCACTCCCTGTACCCGCGCAGTTAATCAATACGGCAACTACGATCTTCCAGTACCAAATTGACCCGGGACAGCCCCCGGTGACGGGAACCGCAAGCAGCAACCCGGTGACAACCCAGGTCAATGTAGAGCTCGTCAGCGTGGTCAAGAGCGTGGATAAGGCCACGGCCATCACAGGAGATATCCTGACGTATACGACCGTGATCACTAATAACGGCAACGTCCCCTTGTTGAATGTCATCTTCACAGACACCCCGCCAGTCGGCACAAGCTTTGTCGCTGGCAGCGTAACCCTCAATGGTGTCCCACAGCCCTTGGTGAACCCGATTCCTCCGGGATTCTCAATAGGAGATATTCCCGTCGGAGCAACGGTCACAGTAACCTTTCAGGTTACCGTAACTGTAGTACCCGTGCCTCCGGCACTTCCTGTGTTAACGAATACTTCAACCATAGACTACCAGTATCAGATCGATCCGAATTTACCTCCGTTAAATGGCACAACAACCAGCAATGCAGCCATAACCGAGGTTATCCTAGGAGAGCTTGCGGTAGTAAAAAGCGTGGACAAGGCTTTTGCCACGGTAGGGGATACTCTGACCTATACTTCGGTCATCACCAATCAGGGGAATGTAGCGGCCAGCAATGTATTCTTCCTGGATGTACCTCCGGTAGGCACTGCCTTTATACCGGGATCGGTAACGATCAATGGAGTACCTCAAGTAGGACTAAATCCCACGTTAGGATTTAGTATCCCGGCTAGTCCTCCTAATGATGTCATTCCTCCCGGCGGAGTGGTGACGG